>NZ_JAKUFR010000387.1:0-200 GCF_022663555.1 Bacillus cereus group sp. BfR-BA-01381 | reverse complement strand
TTCTAAAGAAGATGGCACCAAACAGGATACTAATAAACAAGTGCCAGATCCAGTAGCTAAACCTGCTACTGATAATCCGGAGCAAGATTCAGCAACTAAACCTGCTACTGACAATCCGGAACAAAATCCAGCAACTAAACCTGCTGCTGATAACCAAGAACAAAATCTAGCAAGCGATCCTGCTGAGAGTACAAATTCAG
>NZ_JAKUFR010000386.1:0-201 GCF_022663555.1 Bacillus cereus group sp. BfR-BA-01381 | reverse complement strand
GATCCATCTGATTATGAAACTGAAAACCAAGAAGGAAACAATGAAGAATTGGCAACGGTGAATGGAAATGGTGAAGAAGAAAATCCGGAGTTGTCCGATGTAGAAGATATAAAGCAGCCTGAGCAAGATGATCCTTCCGATTACGAAACAGAACAAGATGGAGGGAACGGTGAAGTTTTAGTAACGACTGAAGAAACTGAA
>NZ_JAKUFR010000385.1:0-201 GCF_022663555.1 Bacillus cereus group sp. BfR-BA-01381 | reverse complement strand
CGCTGCTTTTGCCTTTGCGGCCGCCACAGCCTTCGCTTTCGCCTTGGCCTTTTCTTCTTCTGTTACTTCTTCCATTCCTTCTCTTTTTTGTTTTGCTAGCGCCGCCGCTTTCGCTTTTGCGGCCGCTGCTGCCTTCGCTTTCGCCTTGGCCTTTTCTTCTTCTGTTACTTCTTCCATTCCTTCTCTTTTTTGTTTCGCTAG
>NZ_JAKUFR010000384.1:0-202 GCF_022663555.1 Bacillus cereus group sp. BfR-BA-01381 | reverse complement strand
AACAAGTAGAACAAGATGATTCCTCTAATTACGAAGCTGGATATGAAGAAGGAAATGCAATGGAGTTAGCGACAACAGAAGAAAGTACTACAGACTCGCAAAAAGAGAATACGGAGGTATCAGATATAGAAACATCAGGACACCTGGAGCAAGATAACGTTTCGGAATATGAAACTGAAAATGGTGAAGGAGCCTCAAATCA
>NZ_JAKUFR010000383.1:0-202 GCF_022663555.1 Bacillus cereus group sp. BfR-BA-01381 | reverse complement strand
GAAGAAAAGCTTGAAGAAACAATCATTGTGGAAATACCAGAAGAAGTGGAAGTAATTGCAGAAGCAGAAGAGTCAGAAGAAGTGGAAGTAGTTGCAGAAGCAGAAGAGTCAAAAGAAGTGGAAGTAATTGCGGAAGCGGAAGAGTCAGAAGAAGTTGGAGTAATTGCAGAAACAGAAGAGTCAGAAGAAGCTGGAGTAATTG
>NZ_JAKUFR010000382.1:0-202 GCF_022663555.1 Bacillus cereus group sp. BfR-BA-01381 | reverse complement strand
AAGCAAGCGCCAGAAGAATCAGTGATTGTTAAAGCAGAAGAAAAGCTTGAAGAAACAATCATTGTGGAAATACCAGAAGAAGTGGAAGTAATTGCAGAAGCAGAAGAGTCAAAAGAAGTGGAAGTAATTGCGGAAGCGGAAGAGTCAGAAGAAGTTGGAGTAATTGCAGAAACAGAAGAGTCAGAAGAAGCTGGAGTAATTG
>NZ_JAKUFR010000381.1:0-203 GCF_022663555.1 Bacillus cereus group sp. BfR-BA-01381 | reverse complement strand
AGAAAAACGTAAAGAAATGTTTGCGGGATTAGATGAAGCGACAAAAGAAAAAGCGAAATCAATTTTAGAGCAAGAAAAGTCCGGCAAATTAACACGTGAACAAGCAAAAGAAGAATTAACAAAATTAGGCGTGAAGTTCCCGGAAAAGGGTAAACACAAAGAAATGTTTGCGGGATTAGATGAAGCGACAAAAGAAAAAGCGA
>NZ_JAKUFR010000380.1:0-203 GCF_022663555.1 Bacillus cereus group sp. BfR-BA-01381 | reverse complement strand
GTTGAAAACCAGCATTTGTTCCTTGAAACACAATACTTTTTGCTGAAGCACTACCAGCGGATCCAGTGGGTCCAGTACTTCCAGTGATGCCGGTGGGTCCGGTGCTTCCAGTAGATCCGGTGATGCCAGTGGGTCCGGTGCTTCCAGTAGCCCCACTTTCTACTAAGACAATATAATCTGGAGATACATTAGGAAATCCTTGA
>NZ_JAKUFR010000379.1:0-203 GCF_022663555.1 Bacillus cereus group sp. BfR-BA-01381 | reverse complement strand
GGAATTAAAGAAAGTTGATGACGTCGACGGTTCTGCTCTTAAAGGCGCAGTATTTAAAATCGTTGATATGAACGGCAATGATGTTCGTTCTAATTTAACTACTAATAAAGATGGAAAAATTTCTGTTTCTGATTTACGTCCGGGTGACTATCAGTTTATTGAAACGAAAGCTCCTACTGGATACGATTTAAACGCTAAGCCAA
>NZ_JAKUFR010000378.1:0-203 GCF_022663555.1 Bacillus cereus group sp. BfR-BA-01381 | reverse complement strand
TGCTCTACCAATTGAGCTAAGTCGGCTAAATGGTGGAGGATGACGGGATCGAACCGCCGACCCCCTGCTTGTAAGGCAGGTGCTCTCCCAGCTGAGCTAATCCTCCGAATTGCCTGGCAACGTCCTACTCTCACAGGGACAAGGTCCCAACTACCATCGGCGCTAGAGAGCTTAACTTCCGTGTTCGGTATGGGAACGGGTGT
>NZ_JAKUFR010000377.1:0-205 GCF_022663555.1 Bacillus cereus group sp. BfR-BA-01381 | reverse complement strand
GCTTGGCGACGTCCTACTCTCACAGGGACAAGGTCCCAACTACCATCGGCGCTAGAGAGCTTAACTTCCGTGTTCGGTATGGGAACGGGTGTGCCCTCTCTGCCATCATCACCAAACTATGAAGGCATATTCCTTCAAAACTAGATAACATTTGCTACATATTATATGGTTAAGTCCTCGATCTATTAGTATTCGTCAGCTCCAC
>NZ_JAKUFR010000376.1:0-205 GCF_022663555.1 Bacillus cereus group sp. BfR-BA-01381 | reverse complement strand
GCCTTGACACTAGGAGTCGATGAAGGACGGGACTAACGCCGATATGCTTCGGGGAGCTGTAAGTAAGCTTTGATCCGAAGATTTCCGAATGGGAAAACCCACCATACGTAATGGTATGGTATCCTTATCTGAATACATAGGATAAGGAAGACAGACCCAGGGAACTGAAACATCTAAGTACCTGGAGGAAGAGAAAGCAAATGCG
>NZ_JAKUFR010000375.1:0-206 GCF_022663555.1 Bacillus cereus group sp. BfR-BA-01381 | reverse complement strand
AAGGCTGAGCTGTGATGGGGAAGCTCCTTATGGAGCGAAGTCTTTGATTCCCCGCTGCCAAGAAAAGCTTCTAGCGAGATAAAAGGTGCCTGTACCGCAAACCGCCACAGGTAGGCGAGGAGAGAATCCTAAGGTGTGCGAGAGAACTCTGGTTAAGGAACTCGGCAAAATGACCCCGTAACTTCGGGAGAAGGGGTGCTTTCTTA
>NZ_JAKUFR010000374.1:0-206 GCF_022663555.1 Bacillus cereus group sp. BfR-BA-01381 | reverse complement strand
AGGGTTCCCATTAGGTGAACCTCTTATTTTTTAATTGCAGATAATGATTGAAATTATATCGGCGGTTTTTCGAATATATCGACTGCAACTCCAAATATATCAGCGATTTTTCAAATATATCGACTTACCGACAAAAAACGACAACAAAAATGAGACTGCTCCCCCCTTTTTATGCTTCTATATCCGTTTTTCATTCTATTTTTTCT
>NZ_JAKUFR010000373.1:0-206 GCF_022663555.1 Bacillus cereus group sp. BfR-BA-01381 | reverse complement strand
ACAAAATAATGAACCGTTATCAGATGTAGAAACACCAGAACAAGTAGAACAAGATGATTCCTCTAATTACGAAGCTGGATATGAAGAAGGAAATGCAATGGAGTTAGCGACGACAGAAGAAAGTACTATGGACTCGCAAAAAGAGAATACGGAGGTATCAGATATAGAAACATCAGGACACCTGGAGCAAGATAACGTTTCGGAAT
>NZ_JAKUFR010000372.1:0-207 GCF_022663555.1 Bacillus cereus group sp. BfR-BA-01381 | reverse complement strand
ATTACAAGTAACAAAAGGTGACTTCGTAGGATCAGCAAGTGGAGCAGTAGTATTAACAGCATTAATCGTATTTCTATCAAGCGTATTAGTATAATAGAAGTTTTGTAACAAGAGAAAAAGAGAGGAGAATGCAAAATGAAAGAGCAAGTATTACAAGTAACAAAAGGTGACTTCGTAGGATCAGCAAGTGGAGCAGTAGTATTAACA
>NZ_JAKUFR010000371.1:0-207 GCF_022663555.1 Bacillus cereus group sp. BfR-BA-01381 | reverse complement strand
GAGCCAGATACAACTCCAATCGCTTTAACATCAGAACCACCAGTTGTTTCAAGAGGTGGCGGTTCTAAAAAACGCGGCGGTAACGGAGGCGGGTACCGTGACGGTAACCGTGATCGCAATCGTGAAGGTAGCCGTGATGGCAACCGTGGTCGTCGTGGAGAAGGTCAAGGTCGCCCAGGATCTTCAAACGGACGCGGCGAAAGAAAA
>NZ_JAKUFR010000370.1:0-208 GCF_022663555.1 Bacillus cereus group sp. BfR-BA-01381 | reverse complement strand
ATATTCATTTTTAATATATTCTTTCGCTTTCTCAAAAGTAAATGCATCTTGAGTCTTTCCTGTCTCTACTTTTTGGTTCTTTTCTGTCGTTACCTTCTGGTTCTTTTCTGTCTCTACTTTTTGAGGCTTCTCTGTTGTTACCTTTTGATTCGTTGCTACATTAGTTTTTTCTGCCTTCGCTACCGTTGCATTCTTTTCTGCTTCACCA
>NZ_JAKUFR010000369.1:0-208 GCF_022663555.1 Bacillus cereus group sp. BfR-BA-01381 | reverse complement strand
CCCAGGGAACTGAAACATCTAAGTACCTGGAGGAAGAGAAAGCAAATGCGATTTCCTGAGTAGCGGCGAGCGAAACGGAACATAGCCCAAACCAAGCGGCTTGCCTCTTGGGGTTGTAGGACATTCTATACGGAGTTACAAAGGAACGAGGTAGACGAAGCGACCTGGAAAGGTCCGTCGTAGAGGGTAACAACCCCGTAGTCGAAAC
>NZ_JAKUFR010000368.1:0-209 GCF_022663555.1 Bacillus cereus group sp. BfR-BA-01381 | reverse complement strand
AATTGAAAGGCGGCTTCGGCTGTCACTTATGGATGGACCCGCGTCGCATTAGCTAGTTGGTGAGGTAACGGCTCACCAAGGCAACGATGCGTAGCCGCCCTGAGAGGGTGATCGGCCACACTGGGACTGAGACACGGCCCAGACTCCTACGGGAGGCAGCAGTAGGGAATCTTCCGCAATGGACGAAAGTCTGACGGAGCAACGCCGCG
>NZ_JAKUFR010000367.1:0-210 GCF_022663555.1 Bacillus cereus group sp. BfR-BA-01381 | reverse complement strand
CACACCCGTTCCCATACCGAACACGGAAGTTAAGCTCTCTAGCGCCGATGGTAGTTGGGACCTTGTCCCTGTGAGAGTAGGACGTCGCCAAGCTATTTATATCATCGCGGGGTGGAGCAGCACGGTAGCTCGTCGGGCTCATAACCCGAAGGTCGCAGGTTCAAATCCTGTCCCCGCAACCAAATGGTCCCGTGGTGTAGTGGTTAACAT
>NZ_JAKUFR010000366.1:0-210 GCF_022663555.1 Bacillus cereus group sp. BfR-BA-01381 | reverse complement strand
CAACCAGTTGTGGAAGAAGCAGTGATTGCAGAAGAACAACCAGTTGTAGAGGAAACAGCGATTGCAGAAGAACAACCAGTTGTGGAAGAAACACTGGTCGCAGAAGAACAACCAGTTGTACAAAAAGAAGAACCAAAACGTGAGAAAAAGCGTCACGTACCATTTAATGTTGTTATGTTGAAACAAGACAGAACGCGATTAATGGAAAGA
>NZ_JAKUFR010000365.1:0-212 GCF_022663555.1 Bacillus cereus group sp. BfR-BA-01381 | reverse complement strand
CGCCTTCGCCACTGGTGTTCCTCCATATCTCTACGCATTTCACCGCTACACATGGAATTCCACTTTCCTCTTCTGCACTCAAGTCTCCCAGTTTCCAATGCCCCTCCACGGTTGAGCCGTGGGCTTTCACATCAGACTTAAGAAACCACCTGCGCGCGCTTTACGCCCAATAATTCCGGATAACGCTTGCCACCTACGTATTACCGCGGCTG
>NZ_JAKUFR010000364.1:0-212 GCF_022663555.1 Bacillus cereus group sp. BfR-BA-01381 | reverse complement strand
CAGGATAGTGATAAGGATTCGGTTTTATTATAATAACAGGAGAGTGGATAACATGTTGTTATCCACTTTTTTATTTTCTGAAATATATCAACGATTTTTCAAATATATCGACGATTCGACATAGGATATCGACTTACCGACACGAAACGACAATATTAAGAAGCACGGTTATTGTTCGGGAAATTATTATAGAAGAAAAATATATGAAACCT
>NZ_JAKUFR010000363.1:0-213 GCF_022663555.1 Bacillus cereus group sp. BfR-BA-01381 | reverse complement strand
ACTACAGTTCAAGATACAGCTAAAGCCGTGGCAACAACTAAAGCTCGTGAAGTAGCTGAAACTCAAGCAAAAGCTCAAGCGGAGGAAGCAGCTAAAGCTCGCGAAGCAGCTAAAGCTCAGGCAGAAGCTAAAGCTCAAGAAGCAGCTGAAGCTCAAGCAGAAGCTAAGGCTCAAGAAGCAGCTAAAGCTCGTGAAGCAGCTAAAGCTCAGGCA
>NZ_JAKUFR010000362.1:0-214 GCF_022663555.1 Bacillus cereus group sp. BfR-BA-01381 | reverse complement strand
CGGTTTGCGGTACAGGCACCTTTTATCTCGCTAGAAGCTTTTCTTGGCAGCGGGGAATCAAAGACTTCGCTCCATAAGGAGCTTCCCCATCACAGCTCAGCCTTCACGATAAGCGGATTTGCCTACTTATCAGCCTAACTGCTTGGACGTGCACAACCAATCGCACGCTTCTTCTATCCTTCTGCGTCCCTCCATTGCTCAAACGATAAAGAGG
>NZ_JAKUFR010000361.1:0-214 GCF_022663555.1 Bacillus cereus group sp. BfR-BA-01381 | reverse complement strand
GCCGATCATGGATAACAACCAAATGCCGAACATGATGCCGATCATGGATAACAACCAAATGCCGAACATGATGCCGATCATGGATAACAACCAAATGCCAAATATGATGCCGATCATGGATAACAATCAAATGCCAAATATGATGCCGATTATGGATAACAATCAACCACCGAATGTGATGCCGCCGAATCCGTATTATCAACAACAAAATCCA
>NZ_JAKUFR010000360.1:0-214 GCF_022663555.1 Bacillus cereus group sp. BfR-BA-01381 | reverse complement strand
TGGTATGACTGTGGAAGAAGCGAAACGTCGTGCTGCAGCAGCCGCAAAAGCGAAAGCGGCGGCGTTAGCGAAACAAAAAAGGGAAGAAACAGAAGAGGTAACGGAAGAAGAAAAGGCCAAAGCGAAGGCGAAGGCAGCAGCGGCCGCAAAAGCGAAAGCGGCGGCGCTAGCGAAACAAAAAAGAGAAGGAATGGAAGAAGTAACAGAAGAAGAA
>NZ_JAKUFR010000359.1:0-215 GCF_022663555.1 Bacillus cereus group sp. BfR-BA-01381 | reverse complement strand
TAAGGAAGACAGACCCAGGGAACTGAAACATCTAAGTACCTGGAGGAAGAGAAAGCAAATGCGATTTCCTGAGTAGCGGCGAGCGAAACGGAACATAGCCCAACCCAAGAGGCTTGCCTCTTGGGGTTGTAGGACATTCTATACGGAGTTACAAAGGAACGAGGTAGACGAAGCGACCTGGAAAGGTCCGTCGTAGAGGGTAACAACCCCGTAGT
>NZ_JAKUFR010000357.1:0-215 GCF_022663555.1 Bacillus cereus group sp. BfR-BA-01381 | reverse complement strand
CTAACCCTGAGCGGACGAGCCTTCCTCAGGAAACCTTAGGCATTCGGTGGACGGGATTCTCACCCGTCTTTCGCTACTCATACCGGCATTCTCACTTCTAAGCCCTCCACCAGTCCTTCCGGTCTGACTTCACTGTCCTTAGAACGCTCCCCTACCACTGATACCATTGGTATCAATCCGCAGCTTCGGTGGTGTATTTAGCCCCGGTACATTTT
>NZ_JAKUFR010000356.1:0-216 GCF_022663555.1 Bacillus cereus group sp. BfR-BA-01381 | reverse complement strand
TTGGATTCCTTGGGGACCTTGAATACCCTGCGGACCGGTTGGACCTATCTCTCCTTGAACACCTTGTATTCCTTGCGGTCCCTGTAAACCCGTCACTCCGGTTGCTCCCGTTGCTCCTGTCGCTCCTGTCACTCCAGTTGCTCCTGTCGCCCCGGTATCTCCTGTTACTCCTGTCGCTCCGGTTGCTCCTGTCGGGCCAGGTGGTCCACCAGATGG
>NZ_JAKUFR010000355.1:0-216 GCF_022663555.1 Bacillus cereus group sp. BfR-BA-01381 | reverse complement strand
GAACCCCCACGCCAAAGGCGCTAGATCCTAAGTCTAGTGCGTCTGCCAATTCCGCCACACCCGCATATTCATTAAAAATGGTGAGCCATGAAGGACTCGAACCTTCGACCCTCTGATTAAAAGTCAGATGCTCTACCAACTGAGCTAATGGCTCTTACAATAAAAACTGGTGCCGACTAGAGGACTTGAACCCCCAACCTACTGATTACAAGTCAG
>NZ_JAKUFR010000354.1:0-216 GCF_022663555.1 Bacillus cereus group sp. BfR-BA-01381 | reverse complement strand
CCTTGTCTTTGCAAGACTTGGCTCCCTTCAAAAGATTGACCTTTTACCTCTTGTTCTCCCAAACTATTTCCATTCATAGTTTGACCTTTTACCTCTTGTTCTCCCAAACTACTTCCATTCATAGTTTGTCCAGGAATCGAACCGGAAGATTCTAGCGAATCTGGGCTTGTCATCGTCAAGTCTCCCGAAGATTCGACGGATGCACCTTGAATATCA
>NZ_JAKUFR010000353.1:0-217 GCF_022663555.1 Bacillus cereus group sp. BfR-BA-01381 | reverse complement strand
CGTTATTACTCATAATCACTGTCCCGCCATCTGGTAAATCTTTTAAGCTTTTATATTTCTTAGAATAAATGCCCATTGGCTCTAAATGAATTTTTCCTGCGTTTACAATTTAATACCCTTTTTCTCTAATATCGGCTGTGCCTTTTCCAAAATAACAGCGTGCGGTACGTTAGAAGCTCCCACAACAAGCTTATTCTCCTCTTTTCCTCCGCAAGCA
>NZ_JAKUFR010000352.1:0-217 GCF_022663555.1 Bacillus cereus group sp. BfR-BA-01381 | reverse complement strand
GTGCATCCGTCGAATCTTCGGGAGACTTGACGATGACAAGCCCAGATTCGCTAGAATCTTCCGGTTCGATTCCTGGACAAACTATGAATGGAAGTAGTTTAGGAGGACAAGAGGTAAAAGGTCAAACTATGAATGGAAATAGTTTGGGAGAACAAGAGGTAAAAGGTCAATCTTTTGAAGGGAGCCAAGTCTTGCAAAGACAAGGGTCTTCGCAAGA
>NZ_JAKUFR010000351.1:0-218 GCF_022663555.1 Bacillus cereus group sp. BfR-BA-01381 | reverse complement strand
TTCCCGGGCCTTGTACACACCGCCCGTCACACCACGAGAGTTTGTAACACCCGAAGTCGGTGGGGTAACCTTTTTGGAGCCAGCCGCCTAAGGTGGGACAGATGATTGGGGGGAAGTCGTAACAAGGTAGCCGTATCGGAAGGTGCGGCTGGATCACCTCCTTTCTATGGAGAATTGATGAACGCTGTTCATCAATATAAGTTTCCGTGTTTCGTTTT
>NZ_JAKUFR010000350.1:0-220 GCF_022663555.1 Bacillus cereus group sp. BfR-BA-01381 | reverse complement strand
CCGTTTGCAATAAACCAAGAATAAGATTCATCTGCTGTGCCGAAGCGCCCCATAATATGGCTACCTGCAAAATGAGCTGTTGATGTATGATTACCTTCCGCATGAGAAGAGGAGCCACCTGCTGTCGTTTCACTTCCTTCACTATGGGAACTATGTCCAGTTGCTTTCGTTTTTGATCCTTCTGCATGAGAGAAAGAACCTTTTGCATGTGTCAGAAGTC
>NZ_JAKUFR010000349.1:0-221 GCF_022663555.1 Bacillus cereus group sp. BfR-BA-01381 | reverse complement strand
TCTTCGATAGATTGCTCATTATTATCAAGAATTTCTGTTACAACTTTACGAAGTGTACCCTCGTCAGAAATTTGAACAAGGCCTTTCGCTTTAACGATTTCTTCTGGGTCTGTACCTTTTTCAATTAATTGAACCATTTTAGATAAACCAGCAGGCGTTAATGCAACGTCTTTTAATTCTTTTTGTTGTTTGTTTAAGTACGCAAGCACTTCACCCATTAA
>NZ_JAKUFR010000348.1:0-221 GCF_022663555.1 Bacillus cereus group sp. BfR-BA-01381 | reverse complement strand
GAGCCTTTGAAACCGGAGCGCTAGCTTCGGTGGAGGCGCTGGTGGGATACCGCCCTGACTGTATTGAAATTCTAACCTACGGGTCTTATCGACCCGGGAGACAGTGTCAGGGGGGCAGTTTGACTGGGGCGGTCGCCTCCTAAAGTGTAACGGAGGCGCCCAAAGGTTCCCTCAGAATGGTTGGAAATCATTCGTAGAGTGCAAAGGCATAAGGGAGCTTG
>NZ_JAKUFR010000347.1:0-221 GCF_022663555.1 Bacillus cereus group sp. BfR-BA-01381 | reverse complement strand
GTAAAATTGCTGAATTGTTGTCTACATCCGAAAAAACTGTGAGTGAAAAAACGGTTGGCGGATGGAAATCCAAAGATGAATGGATAGACAAATTAAATGGAGTACTCCATAGAAAGATACGGAGTACTCCAAAAAGAAACCAGGAGCACCAAAAGGTAATAAGAATGCTGTAAATAATCGTGGTGGAGCCAAAAAGGGCAATAAAAATGCTGTTGGTAATT
>NZ_JAKUFR010000346.1:0-221 GCF_022663555.1 Bacillus cereus group sp. BfR-BA-01381 | reverse complement strand
ACGATAAGCGGATTTGCCTACTTATCAGCCTAACTGCTTGGACGTGCACAACCAATCGCACGCTTCTTCTATCCTTCTGCGTCCCTCCATTGCTCAAACGATAAAGAGGGGGTACAGGAATATCAACCTGTTGTCCATCGCCTACGCCTGTCGGCCTCGGCTTAGGTCCTGACTAACCCTGAGCGGACGAGCCTTCCTCAGGAAACCTTAGGCATTCGGTG
>NZ_JAKUFR010000345.1:0-222 GCF_022663555.1 Bacillus cereus group sp. BfR-BA-01381 | reverse complement strand
TTTCTGGTTAGGTACCGTCAAGGTGCCAGCTTATTCAACTAGCACTTGTTCTTCCCTAACAACAGAGTTTTACGACCCGAAAGCCTTCATCACTCACGCGGCGTTGCTCCGGCAGACTTTCGTCCATTGCGGAAGATTCCCTACTGCTGCCTCCCGTAGGAGTCTGGGCCGTGTCTCAGTCCCAGTGTGGCCGATCACCCTCTCAGGTCGGCTACGCATCGT
>NZ_JAKUFR010000344.1:0-223 GCF_022663555.1 Bacillus cereus group sp. BfR-BA-01381 | reverse complement strand
TCCAAAACAAGAAAAACCAGAAGAACCAAAAACAGATGATCCGAAACAAGAAAAGCCAGAAGAACCAAAGACGGATGATCCAAAACAAGAAAAGCCAGAAGAACCAAAAACGGATGATCCAAAACAAGAAAAGCCAGAAGAACCGAAGACGGATGATCCAAAACAAGAAAAACCAGAACAACCAAAGCAAGAAAACATTCAAGTTCCAGCAGTACAAGTAAAT
>NZ_JAKUFR010000343.1:0-223 GCF_022663555.1 Bacillus cereus group sp. BfR-BA-01381 | reverse complement strand
GGCACCAAACAGGATACTAATAAACAAGTGCCAGATCCAGTAGCTAAACCTGCTACTGATAATCCGGAGCAAGATTCAGCAACTAAACCTGTTACTGATAATCCGGAACAACATCCAGCAACTAAACCTGCTACTGACAATCCGGAACAAAATCCAGCAACTAAACCTGCTACTGACAATCCGGAACAAAATCCAGCAACTAAACCTGCTGCTGATAACCAAG
>NZ_JAKUFR010000342.1:0-223 GCF_022663555.1 Bacillus cereus group sp. BfR-BA-01381 | reverse complement strand
ACAATATGAGGAACAAGAACAACAATATGAACAAAATCCATACACACCCCTACAAAATCAAGAACAACAATTTCAACAAAACGCATACGACACACGTCCAAATTATGAATATCCTCAAAATCCATATGTAGCACCACAAAATCAAGAACAACAATTCCAACAAAACCCATACCCAACTCAACCACAACAACCGCAATACCAACAACAAATGTATCAACCAAAC
>NZ_JAKUFR010000341.1:0-223 GCF_022663555.1 Bacillus cereus group sp. BfR-BA-01381 | reverse complement strand
AGTAGAACAAGATGATTCCTCTAATTACGAAGCTGGATATGAAGAAGGAAATGCAATGGAGTTAGCGACAACAGAAGAAAGTACTATAGACTCGCAAAAAGAGAATACGGAGGTATCAGATATAGAAACATCAGGACACCTGGAGCAAGATAACGTTTCGGAATATGAAACTGAAAATGGTGAAGGAGCCTCAAATCAAATTGCCAGTGTTGGACAGCTGAAC
>NZ_JAKUFR010000340.1:0-223 GCF_022663555.1 Bacillus cereus group sp. BfR-BA-01381 | reverse complement strand
AGCAAGATTCTAAGCAAGGCGACTCAGATCAAGATAAACAACAAAACTCTAAACAAGACAACTCTGATCAAAGTAAACAACAAAACTCTAAACAAGACAACTCTGATCAAGGTAAACAGCAAAACTCTAAACAAGACAACTCTGATCAAGATAAACAGCAAAACTCTAAAGGTAATAGTATTTATAATTTTACGAAACCAGAAAAAGATCGTATTCATTCTCT
>NZ_JAKUFR010000339.1:0-223 GCF_022663555.1 Bacillus cereus group sp. BfR-BA-01381 | reverse complement strand
TTCAAAGCTTTGCGGATGTTTTAATTGCAGAAGAAGCAGCGATTGTAGAAGAACAACCAGTTGTGGAAGAAGCAGTGATTGCAGAAGAACAACCAGTTGTAGAGGAAACAGTGATTGCAGAAGAACAACCAGTTGTGGAAGAAGCAGTGATTGCAGAAGAACAACCAGTTGTAGAGGAAACAGCGATTGCAGAAGAACAACCAGTTGTGGAAGAAACACTGGT
>NZ_JAKUFR010000338.1:0-223 GCF_022663555.1 Bacillus cereus group sp. BfR-BA-01381 | reverse complement strand
ACTAATAGAGGGTGTTTAAAAAGTCCGGTTAAGATAACCTTCGCTTGTCGTCGTTGCGTTGCCAGTGCGGTACTCATGTAGGAAAACTACACTCCGTGTCCTCCTGGCAAACGCGCCTCGACCTGCTCGGTTCTCTTGATCCGCCTTTTTAAACTTACAGTGATATGAAAACAAACTAGGAGCATAGCTTCTAGTTTGTACTTATTTAAGTATTGGGGGATGA
>NZ_JAKUFR010000337.1:0-224 GCF_022663555.1 Bacillus cereus group sp. BfR-BA-01381 | reverse complement strand
CATCATTCTTTACGAGCTTAAAACAATTGAAACATTTAGCTTTACGTGGTAATGAATTTTCAGATGTAACACCACTTGTTAAGATGGATAATTTAGATTCTCTTGATTTAACTAATAATAAAATTACGAATGTTGCGCCATTAAGCGCGTTGAAAAATGTAACATACTTAACTTTAGCAGGTAATCAAATTGAAGATATTAAACCGTTATATTCATTACCTTTA
>NZ_JAKUFR010000336.1:0-225 GCF_022663555.1 Bacillus cereus group sp. BfR-BA-01381 | reverse complement strand
TTCACGATGGATCTTTTTTTATGCATTTTTTCTTATTTGTTCTACTACTTTTGGATTACCGCCTAGCGATTCCAGACGATTCGCTACTTCAAGAACATTTTTTTGTTCTTCATTTATTCTCGTAACTTCTGCTCTAAAGCCCCAGCTCTTTGTATATGCTCCGGAAGTACCCTATCGGCTAATCCCATCTATTTCACCTCAATTCCAGCCACACCGTTTATAGGT
>NZ_JAKUFR010000335.1:0-225 GCF_022663555.1 Bacillus cereus group sp. BfR-BA-01381 | reverse complement strand
AACGACAACCAAGGCGGAAACGACAACCAAGGCGGAAACGATAACCAAGGCGGAAACGATAACCAAGGCGGAAACGATAACCAAGGTGGAAACGATAACCAAGGCGGAAACGACAACCAAGGCGGAAACGATAACCAAGGTGGAAACGATAACCAAGGCGGAAACAATAATCAAGACAATAACACAACAATTGATCCAAACGCTCTTAAAGACGGTGAATATAGT
>NZ_JAKUFR010000334.1:0-226 GCF_022663555.1 Bacillus cereus group sp. BfR-BA-01381 | reverse complement strand
AGGACCAGCGGGCGCAACAGGTGCTACTGGTGCTCAAGGACCGGCGGGCGCAACAGGTGCTACTGGTGCTCAAGGACCAGCGGGCGCAACAGGTGCTACTGGTGCTCAAGGACCAGCGGGCGCAACAGGTGCTACTGGTGCTCAAGGACCAGCGGGCGCAACAGGTGCTACTGGTGCTCAAGGTGCTACTGGTGCAACAGGACCAGCGGGTACGCCAATTCCTGTA
>NZ_JAKUFR010000333.1:0-228 GCF_022663555.1 Bacillus cereus group sp. BfR-BA-01381 | reverse complement strand
AATGAAGTATTAAAAAAAGAAACAGGGATTCCTGTTTCTTTTTTTATAGGTACATGAAATTATATCGGCGATTCTACTACTTATATCGGCGATTTTTCAAATATATCAGCGATTCTGCAACTTATATCGGCGATTTTTCAAATATATCGACTTACCGACAAAAAACGACAAATATACGCTCCAGCTAACTTTCCATTGCTTTTTTGTTGCTTTATTTACCTTAGTACC
>NZ_JAKUFR010000332.1:0-230 GCF_022663555.1 Bacillus cereus group sp. BfR-BA-01381 | reverse complement strand
GGATATGTAATAAATGAAGAGACGTTCGCATTTGAAATAAAAGAGAATGGAGAAATTATTAAACATATCGTTCAAGATAAGAAGGTAGAAGGTGAGTTAGAAATAACGAAAGTAGATATAGCGGATGGGACTACAAGAATACCAAATGCAGAGTTTACAATCTACAACGAACAAGGGAAAGAAGTAGTAAAAGGAAAAACAAATGAGCAAGGTATAGCGAAATTCAAACT
>NZ_JAKUFR010000331.1:0-230 GCF_022663555.1 Bacillus cereus group sp. BfR-BA-01381 | reverse complement strand
TAATAATTTCCCGAACAATAACCGTGCTTCTTAATATTGTCGTTTCGTGTCGGTAAGTCGATATCCTATGTCGAATCGTCGATATATTGAAAAAATCGTTGATATATTTCAAGTTGTGTTCGATATATTTGAAAAATCGTTGATATATTTCAGAAAATAAAAAAGTGGATAACAACATGTTATCCACTCTCCTGTTATTATAATAAAACCGAATCCTTATCACTATCCTG
>NZ_JAKUFR010000330.1:0-232 GCF_022663555.1 Bacillus cereus group sp. BfR-BA-01381 | reverse complement strand
GTACAATACGAAAAGGTTACTCGTTAGAGTAACCTTTGTAAATAAAATTATATCAGCGATTTTCCAAATATATCGACCATAACTTGAATTATATCGACGATTTTCCAAATATATCGAACACAACTTGAATTATATCGACGTTTCGACAAGGAATATCGACT
Organism: Bacillus cereus group sp. BfR-BA-01381; assembly: GCF_022663555.1. Taxonomy (NCBI): domain Bacteria; kingdom Bacillati; phylum Bacillota; class Bacilli; order Caryophanales; family Bacillaceae; genus Bacillus; species Bacillus cereus group sp. BfR-BA-01381. Next base: position 71 of record NZ_JAKUFR010000330.1, on the reverse strand, counting down.
TACCGACAATTAACGACGAAATTCGCCCGCTATTTTAAAGAATCAATTTACCGCTCAAAAACAATCCGCTG
>NZ_JAKUFR010000329.1:0-233 GCF_022663555.1 Bacillus cereus group sp. BfR-BA-01381 | reverse complement strand
CCCTATCAAGTTTACCGTTGAAAAGAGTCAAACCGCTACTGCTTCTGTTACTGCTAAGAATAGCTTAACAAAGGGCGCTGTGGAATTAACGAAAGTCGACGATATCGACGGGGCTACTCTTGAAGGCGCAGTATTTAAAATCGTTGATATGAACGGCAATGATGTTCGTTCTGATTTAACTACTAATAAAGATGGAAAAATTTCTGTTTCTGATTTACGTCCGGGTGACTATC
>NZ_JAKUFR010000328.1:0-234 GCF_022663555.1 Bacillus cereus group sp. BfR-BA-01381 | reverse complement strand
CAAGAGGAATCGCTCTTTGAGAAAGCTGAAGAGGCGGCGCAAGAGGAATCGCTCTTTGAGAAAGCTGAAGAGGCGGCGCAAGAGGAATCGCTCTTTGAGAAAGCTGAAGAGGCGGCGCAAGAGGAATCACTCTTTGAGAAAGCTGAAGAGGCGGCGCAAGAGGAATCACCTGTCATTATGGATATGCCTTTCCCCTGGGAGATGGAAAACACTGATCATATCTTTTTGAAAGAG
>NZ_JAKUFR010000327.1:0-234 GCF_022663555.1 Bacillus cereus group sp. BfR-BA-01381 | reverse complement strand
AAGCATGGTGACATGTGGAGCTGACGAATACTAATAGATCGAGGACTTAACCATATAATATGAAGCAATGTTATCTAGTTTTGAAAGAATATAAAAAAACTTGTTGACTTTCAAAGTTAAATGAGTTACAATAATTCTTGTCTTAAATGAATACAGTCTGGTAATGATGGCAGAGAGGTCACACCCGTTCCCATACCGAACACGGAAGTTAAGCTCTCTAGCGCCGATGGTAGT
>NZ_JAKUFR010000326.1:0-235 GCF_022663555.1 Bacillus cereus group sp. BfR-BA-01381 | reverse complement strand
CAGACTTTCGTCCATTGCGGAAGATTCCCTACTGCTGCCTCCCGTAGGAGTCTGGGCCGTGTCTCAGTCCCAGTGTGGCCGATCACCCTCTCAGGTCGGCTACGCATCGTCGCCTTGGTGAGCCGTTACCTCACCAACTAGCTAATGCGACGCGGGTCCATCCATAAGTGACAGCCGAAGCCGCCTTTCAATTTCGAACCATGTGATTCAAAATGTTATCCGGTATTAGCCCCGG
>NZ_JAKUFR010000325.1:0-236 GCF_022663555.1 Bacillus cereus group sp. BfR-BA-01381 | reverse complement strand
AGCAGATGGCTCGGGTCAAGTAACAGGTGGCTTAGACACATTATCTGCAGGAGCAAATCAAATGGCAGGTGGTGTAAATCAATTAGCAGATGGCTCGAGTCAAGTAACAGGTGGATTAAGGGCACTATCTGCAGGAGCAAACCAAATGGCAGGTGGTGTAAATCAATTAGCAGATGGCTCGAGTCAAGTAACAGGCGGATTAGGGACACTATCTGTAGGTGTAACGAAATTGGCAG
>NZ_JAKUFR010000324.1:0-237 GCF_022663555.1 Bacillus cereus group sp. BfR-BA-01381 | reverse complement strand
AATAATGGGAATCAGGAAGGAAACAACGGAAGAGGATCGCAAGGGAATAATGGGAATCAGCAAGAGAATAATGGAAGAGGTTCTCAAGGGAATAGTGGACATAAGCAAGAAAACAATGGAAGAGGGTCGCAGTAAGGAAAGTTCTTACCATATAATATCGAGTAAAAGAAAAATGTATCCCGCTTTAATGGGCAGTAAGACCCCTACCTCAAAATTCAGCGAAAGCAAAGAAGTAAA
>NZ_JAKUFR010000323.1:0-238 GCF_022663555.1 Bacillus cereus group sp. BfR-BA-01381 | reverse complement strand
CTATATTGAAGATGCTGCTCGTCGCTGTGGCGGTTGTGGTCGCTGTGGCGGTTGTGGTCGTTGTGGCGGTTGTGCAGATCGCTGTGGTGGATTCCGTTGTTTTGGTTGCTTCGGTTGTTTTGGTTGTTTTAGTTGTGGTGGTTGTGGCAGCTGTGGTAGTTGCTCTAATTGTTTTAATGGTACTTCTGATGCTATTGTAATATATGAATATTGACTACGAATATTCATATAAAATATT
>NZ_JAKUFR010000322.1:0-241 GCF_022663555.1 Bacillus cereus group sp. BfR-BA-01381 | reverse complement strand
TTCCTAAGCAAAGATGACAATTTAGCGTTGTCAAATTTCATAATCATTTCACCTCGCTTATCTCTTACAAAATCTATCTTAGCAGAAAGTTTGTAAAATGTGAACTTTTTTGTTTGTTTTTTTAATTTTATTTTTTATTTACAGGTAAAATATTACAAAAGTTTGCTAAAACTAAACTTTTATAATAAAATGTGATTAATAAAGTTGTTTACTTATTTATAAGAAAATAATCTATTTGAAT
>NZ_JAKUFR010000321.1:0-243 GCF_022663555.1 Bacillus cereus group sp. BfR-BA-01381 | reverse complement strand
TTATTAGACGGATCCGGAAAAGTAACGAACGGTTTACATGTATTAAATAGCAATGCAGGTATCGGAAAATTAGTAGATGGGTCAGGAAAAGTAACAGAAGGTTTAAATACACTAAATAGTAAAACAGGTGAGATGCAAACAGGTATTGGAAAATTAGTAGATGGGTCAGGAAAAGTAACAGAAGGTTTAAATACGTTAAATAGCAAAACGGGTGAAATGCAAAAAGGAATTGATGAATTGCAT
>NZ_JAKUFR010000320.1:0-243 GCF_022663555.1 Bacillus cereus group sp. BfR-BA-01381 | reverse complement strand
GTAAAATTGCTGAATTGTTGTCTACATCCGAAAAAACTGTGAGTGAAAAAACGGTTGGCGGATGGAAATCCAAAGATGAATGGATAGACAAATTAAATGGAGTACTCCATAAAAATGAACGGAGTACTCCAAAGAAAGATACGGAGTACTCCAAAAAGAAACCAGGAGCACCAAAAGGTAATAAGAATGCTGTAAATAATCGTGGTGGAGCCAAAAAGGGCAATAAAAATGCTGTTGGTAATT
>NZ_JAKUFR010000319.1:0-244 GCF_022663555.1 Bacillus cereus group sp. BfR-BA-01381 | reverse complement strand
GAAAAAAGGTACTGGAACAAGCCCAGCAGTTGGAGCATCCTTCACTGCGCCTGGCGGAACTCCAGATGCGAAGAAAACTGAAGAAGAAGCTAAGAAAAAAGCCGAAGAAGATGCGAAGAAAAAAGCTGATGAGGAAGCTCAGAAAAAGGCTAATGAAGATAAATTAAAACAAGAAGATGCGAAGAAAAAAGCTGAGGAAGAGCAGCGTAAACAACAAGAGCAACAGCAGCAAGAACAACAACGT
>NZ_JAKUFR010000318.1:0-244 GCF_022663555.1 Bacillus cereus group sp. BfR-BA-01381 | reverse complement strand
GATCATGGATAACAACCAAATGCCGAACATGATGCCGATCATGGATAACAACCAAATGCCGAACATGATGCCGATCATGGATAACAACCAAATGCCAAATATGATGCCAATCATGGATAACAACCAAATGCCAAATATGATGCCAATCATGGATAACAATCAAATGCCAAATATGATGCCGATTATGGATAACAATCAACCACCGAATGTGATGCCGCCGAATCCGTATTATCAACAACAAAAT
>NZ_JAKUFR010000317.1:0-247 GCF_022663555.1 Bacillus cereus group sp. BfR-BA-01381 | reverse complement strand
TTGCAGAACCAATATTCATAAAATCAAGCTCCTTTTTATAAACAACTATTTGTATCATAGCAAAAAAAATATATATTTTCCCAGTGAAAATGAATTGACGAATAAAAAAAATTAGTGTATGTTTTGTAATATAAATAAAAGTTTTGTATAAGGAAACTATAAAGGAGAGAAAGAAATGAATCAACATATTGGTAACTTAATTATTCGTATCGTGTTAGGGGTAACGTTCTTTATGCACGGTTTAACA
>NZ_JAKUFR010000316.1:0-247 GCF_022663555.1 Bacillus cereus group sp. BfR-BA-01381 | reverse complement strand
TAACCCAATACCAAACATAATGCCGATCATGGATAACAACCAAATGCCGAACATGATGCCGATCATGGATAACAACCAAATGCCGAACATGATGCCGATCATGGATAACAATCAAATGCCAAATATGATGCCGATTATGGATAACAATCAACCACCGAATGTGATGCCGCCGAATCCGTATTATCAACAACAAAATCCATACTATGGTATGCCGTATCAGCAAGGAGTGCCGTTTGGACCACAGTAT
>NZ_JAKUFR010000315.1:0-247 GCF_022663555.1 Bacillus cereus group sp. BfR-BA-01381 | reverse complement strand
TTCTTTCAGATAATTCCTTAGTTCAAACACAGATAACTCATATTCCTGTTTTAAAATTACATAACCTACCAAATATTTATCTTTAGTTTCCTTATCAATGCGTGCCATAACCACTGTTTCCTGAACAGCTTGATGCTCACTTAATATATTTTCTATTTCACCCAGTTCAATTCGAAAACCTCGGATTTTCACTTGATTGTCAATTCGACCCAAAAATTCAATATTTCCATCTGGTAAATAGCGAACT
>NZ_JAKUFR010000314.1:0-250 GCF_022663555.1 Bacillus cereus group sp. BfR-BA-01381 | reverse complement strand
TAATAGAAGTTTTAAATTATACAAAATGAAAGGAGAATGAGGAATATGAACAGTGAACAAGTGTTACAAGTAACAAAAACAGATTTATTAGGATCATTAGGTGGAGCGATAGTATTAACATCATTTATTCTATTCCTTGCAAATGTATTAGTATGAGACATATAAATACAATTATTCAAAAAAAATAAAGACTCTAGCATATTAGTAAGTAATTAATATGTTGGGGTCTTTTTTATTTTCTTCTATATAT
>NZ_JAKUFR010000313.1:0-250 GCF_022663555.1 Bacillus cereus group sp. BfR-BA-01381 | reverse complement strand
GGCGCAAGAAATAGCAAAGGCTAAAGAAGAAGCAAAAGCGCAAGAAATAGCGAAGGCTAAAGAAGAAGAGAAAGCCCGAGAAATAGCAAAGGCTAAAGAAGAAGCAAAAGCGCAAGAAATAGCCAAAGCTAAGGAAGAGGCGAAAGCCCGAGAAATAGCAAAGGCCAAGGAAGAAGCAAAAGCCCGAGAAGCAATAAAGGCAAAAGAAGAGTCTAAAAATAACACGCAGTCCGCTAAACGTGAATTAACA
>NZ_JAKUFR010000312.1:0-251 GCF_022663555.1 Bacillus cereus group sp. BfR-BA-01381 | reverse complement strand
ACCCAATGCACTGCGTTGCGGTTGGTACAGGTATTATGTTAGAGAATATCGATAGATTACCAAAGCGTGCTTTACGATAAAATGAGAGGAACTAAGGTGTAAACCTTAGTTCTTTTTTTGTATTTTTATTTTTTTATTTCGATTTTTTGAGAAAATAGAAGAAAAATAAAGAAAAACGAAGAATATAGGTAAAATATTCATATATATGGTTAAATTTAATATTTCCTTATTTGAAAACGTTTATAATATAA
>NZ_JAKUFR010000311.1:0-252 GCF_022663555.1 Bacillus cereus group sp. BfR-BA-01381 | reverse complement strand
TTATTATTATTCGTAAAGGGAAGAAGAACTACAGCCTTGTGAAGTTAGGATAGTAAACAAGACGGAAAAATTATATCGGCGATTTTTCGAATATATCGACCGTAACTCGAAGTATATCGGCGATTTTTAAAATATATCGATCGTAACTCGAATTATATCAGCGATTTTCTCGATATATCGATTTACCGACAAAAGGTGACAATAAAAGCTGTTCCAAAACGGGACAGCTTTTATTATAAAAAGTCAGTATAT
>NZ_JAKUFR010000310.1:0-252 GCF_022663555.1 Bacillus cereus group sp. BfR-BA-01381 | reverse complement strand
GAACATGACACCACAGGAAAAACAAGAAATTCTCGCTAAACAAAAAGCTGAAGAAAAGCTAAAAGCCGAAGAGAAGCAAAAGGTTAAAGAACAAAAAGAAACTGAAGAAAAACAAAAAGCCGAAGAAAAACAAAAAGCTAAAGAGCAAAAAGAAGCTGAAGAAAAGCTAAAAACCGAAGAGAAACAAAAAGCTAAAGAGCAAAAAGAAGCTGAAGAAAAGCTAAAAGCCGAAGAGAAACAAAAAGCTAAAGA
>NZ_JAKUFR010000309.1:0-253 GCF_022663555.1 Bacillus cereus group sp. BfR-BA-01381 | reverse complement strand
TACAGCTAAAGCCGTGGCAACAACTAAAGCTCGTGAAGTAGCTGAAACTCAAGCAAAAGCTCAAGCGGAGGAAGCAACTAAAGCTCGCGAAGCAGCTGAAGCTCAAGCAGCGGCTAAAGCTCAAGAGGCAGCTAAAGCTCGTGAAGCAGCTAAAGCTCAGGCAGAAGCTAAAGCTCAAGAAGCAGCTGAAGCTCAAGCAGAAGCTAAGGCTCAAGAAGCAGCTAAAGCTCGTGAAGCAGCTAAAGCTCAGGCA
>NZ_JAKUFR010000308.1:0-254 GCF_022663555.1 Bacillus cereus group sp. BfR-BA-01381 | reverse complement strand
AATAGGAGCAACAGGAGTAACGGGAGTAACGGGAGTAACAGGGGCAACAGGAGTAACGGGAGTAACAGGAGTAACGGGAGTAACAGGGGCAACAGGAGTAATGGGAGTAACGGGAGCAACAGGAGTAACGGGAGTAACAGGGACAACAGGAGTAACAGGAGCAACAGGTCCAACTGGAGTTATTGGCCCCATAACAACAACTAATTTATTATTTTACACTTTTTCAGATGGAGAAAAACTTATATATACAGATT
>NZ_JAKUFR010000307.1:0-255 GCF_022663555.1 Bacillus cereus group sp. BfR-BA-01381 | reverse complement strand
TGCTTTGCCTCTGTTACCCCGCCCTTTGGTACAGTCGCAAATATTTCCTTCGTTGCTGGATTATTTACTTCTATTTGCTCTTGCAATGTAATCCACTCACCATTTATATACATCGCCTTTTTCTCTACATTTACAAACGTCGCTTTTTTATCCAATGTTTTCTTCCTCCTCTATAAGTTTCTTTATTTTCCTAGTGGCAGCAGATTGACTTATTTTTAAAAACTCCGCTACTTTATAACTCGATCCATATGTTTT
>NZ_JAKUFR010000306.1:0-255 GCF_022663555.1 Bacillus cereus group sp. BfR-BA-01381 | reverse complement strand
AACGAGCAGCCTCTTTTTTTTGCGTAGATTGTCGCGTTTTGTCGGTAAGTCGATATATTTGAAAAATCGCTGATATATTTCGAGTTGCGGTCGATATATTTGGAAAATCGCTGATATATTTCGAGTTACGGTCGATATATTTGAAAAATCGCCGATATAATTTCATATACCATAAAATCACAAGACATTTGCCCCTCATAAAGGAATATATATTTAAAAGGAGGCGGATTGAAATGAAGAGGGTAATGTACGTTG
>NZ_JAKUFR010000305.1:0-256 GCF_022663555.1 Bacillus cereus group sp. BfR-BA-01381 | reverse complement strand
TCATTAGGTGAAGTAAGTAGTTCGCATTTCTTTTTGAAACTTATTAGTTGCATATATGAAAAAGTATGCTACTATAGGGTTACTTATTAAACTTGTTTAATAAGTGTAATTAAAGTCACTTATTAAAGAGGTTTAATAAGTGGGGTTCATTTGATTACGAAGGAGATGATTCTATGAAAACAGAAAAAGAAAAGATGTTAGCGGGAGAAATGTATATTGCAGATGACGAAGAATTAGTAGCTGATAGGGTGGAGGC
>NZ_JAKUFR010000304.1:0-257 GCF_022663555.1 Bacillus cereus group sp. BfR-BA-01381 | reverse complement strand
CAAATACGAGCGTGCCGGACACGACAGAACAACCAAAACAAGATCAGCAGCAAAAAACTGAAGAAGAGAAAAAGCAAGAAGAATTAAAGAAACAGGAAGAACTGAAAAAACAAGAAGAACAAAAGCAACAAGAGGAACTTAAGAAGCAAGAAGAACAAAAGAAACTAGAAGAGCAAAAGAAACAAGAAGAAGAAAAGAAACAAAATGAACAAAATAATGGTAATGGTCAAGGAACGACCCCTCCAGCAAATAACGGA
>NZ_JAKUFR010000303.1:0-257 GCF_022663555.1 Bacillus cereus group sp. BfR-BA-01381 | reverse complement strand
GAAAAAGAACCAACAAAAGAAGTTGAAGAGGTAAAAGAAGAAGAAAAAGAGCCGACAAAAGAAGTTGAAGAGGTAAAAAAAGTTGAAGAGGTAAAAGAAGAAGAAAAAGAGCCAACAAAAGAAGTTGAAGGATCGAAAGAAGAAATAAAAGAGGTTGAAGAAGAGAAAGAGGAAGTAAAAGAACCAACAAAAGAAGTTGAAGGATCGAAAGCGGAGGTAAAAGAAACAGGAAAAGAAATTGAAGGTTCAAAAGACGC
>NZ_JAKUFR010000302.1:0-257 GCF_022663555.1 Bacillus cereus group sp. BfR-BA-01381 | reverse complement strand
TGCAAATGTAAAAGCTGTAGGTGGTGATAACGGCGTGACTGCTGCAATAAAAAATAATGATCAAGCGAAAACAGATACACAAGTAAAAGAAGAGAAAACAAAAGTAGAGAGTAAGGAAACAGCTAAAGAAGCGAGCAAAGAAACAAAAAATGAAAATGGAAAAGCTGAAAAAACAGATAACCCCAAAACCGGCGATGAAGCACGTATTGGATTGTTTGCAACGCTAATTCTTATTTCAGGTGTTTTCTTAATTCGTA
>NZ_JAKUFR010000301.1:0-258 GCF_022663555.1 Bacillus cereus group sp. BfR-BA-01381 | reverse complement strand
TTTTATTTTCCCTATTATCCCTGAACAAAAAAGAGCGCTTTTCTTCAAAGCACTCTTTCCAAAGAATTTACCAATTTCGACGATCATCATGATCATGATCACGTTCATGATTACGTCTGCGACGACACTCATCACAATCGCAGTCACGATCACGTCTACAACGACTGTCATCACAATCTCTGTGTCTGCATCTGCCGAACATTAAATCATCCCAAAATCTATCACAATCTCGAAAATTATTATTCCATCCCATAAATA
>NZ_JAKUFR010000300.1:0-259 GCF_022663555.1 Bacillus cereus group sp. BfR-BA-01381 | reverse complement strand
TGATCAGGTTGATAGGTTCGAGGTGGAAGCATGGTGACATGTGGAGCTGACGAATACTAATAGATCGAGGACTTAACCATATAATATGTAGCAATGTTATCTAGTTTTGAAAGAATATAAAAAACTTGTTGACTTTCAAAGTTAAATAAGTTACAATAATTCTTGTCTTAAATGAATACAGTCTGGTAATGATGGCAGAGAGGTCACACCCGTTCCCATACCGAACACGGAAGTTAAGCTCTCTAGCGCCGATGGTAGT
>NZ_JAKUFR010000299.1:0-259 GCF_022663555.1 Bacillus cereus group sp. BfR-BA-01381 | reverse complement strand
GGGTCGAAGGTTCGAGTCCTTCATGGCTCACCATTTTTAATGAATATGCGGGTGTGGCGGAATTGGCAGACGCACTAGACTTAGGATCTAGCGCCTTTGGCGTGGGGGTTCGACTCCCTTCACCCGCACTTTTAATGAAATAACTCAAACATGTCTTGCGGAAGTAGTTCAGTGGTAGAATACAACCTTGCCAAGGTTGGGGTCGCGGGTTCGAATCCCGTCTTCCGCTCCAATTTTCAATATGACATGCCGGGGTGGC
>NZ_JAKUFR010000298.1:0-260 GCF_022663555.1 Bacillus cereus group sp. BfR-BA-01381 | reverse complement strand
TGATTTAAGAGTGGATATTCCTCTTTTAATTTCTCTATTTCCTTCATTCCTCTTCCTCCTCATCACCTTGTAGCTTACAATTTAATAAATTATAATTAAATTAATTTTAATATAGTTTAACATAAATTATTCACTTAAGTTAATTTTAATTTAATTTATTTAAATAAAATTTAATAATAAGTAAGGAGATTTTATTATGGAAAATATAGATATTGGTAAAAAAATTGAAAAACAAAGAAAAGAAAAAGGCTTAACGAGTA
>NZ_JAKUFR010000297.1:0-264 GCF_022663555.1 Bacillus cereus group sp. BfR-BA-01381 | reverse complement strand
AAGCATGGTGACATGTGGAGCTGACGAATACTAATAGATCGAGGACTTAACCATATAATATGAAGCAATGTTATCTAGTTTTGAAAGAATATAAAAAAACTTGTTGACTTTAACAGTTAAATAAGATATAATGATTCTTGTCTTAAATGAATGCAGTCTGGTAATGATGGCAGAGAGGTCACACCCGTTCCCATACCGAACACGGAAGTTAAGCTCTCTAGCGCCGATGGTAGTTGGGACCTTGTCCCTGTGAGAGTAGGACGT
>NZ_JAKUFR010000296.1:0-266 GCF_022663555.1 Bacillus cereus group sp. BfR-BA-01381 | reverse complement strand
TTTCTGTATGTTCCGCTTCGTTTCCAACAAGAAGTGCCAGCCTTTCAAAAATACGTGGCATGGATTAAGAGCGGGGGAAGATGGGGGGAGTAAAAATATATCAGTGATTATCGAAATATATCGACCACAACTCCAAATATATCAGCGATTATTGGAATATATCGACTTACCGACAATAACAGAAGAGGGTGTGCCAGCATATTGGCACACCCTCTTTATTCATAATGATTAATGAATATCACGTTTCTTAAAGTTACCGCCTTTTA
>NZ_JAKUFR010000295.1:0-266 GCF_022663555.1 Bacillus cereus group sp. BfR-BA-01381 | reverse complement strand
CGCGCCCGAGAGGAGTCGAACCCCTAACCTCTTGATCCGTAGTCAAACGCTCTATCCAATTGAGCTACGGGCGCATATGGTGCCGAGGGCGGGGGTCGAACCCGCACGGTGGTCACCCACCGCAGGATTTTAAGTCCTGTGCGTCTGCCTGTTCCGCCACCCCGGCATGTCATATTGAAAATTGGAGCGGAAGACGGGATTCGAACCCGCGACCCCAACCTTGGCAAGGTTGTATTCTACCACTGAACTACTTCCGCAAGACATGT
>NZ_JAKUFR010000294.1:0-268 GCF_022663555.1 Bacillus cereus group sp. BfR-BA-01381 | reverse complement strand
AAATAAATATATAAATTTTTTAGATTCTTTCCCAATTCCTCGCTGAACATATATCTTAAACAAACGTTTGATTAACTCCCCTTTTTTCTTTGTTAACCCTTGAGCTGTATCGCTTTCTTCCTACCGAACATACATCTTAAACAAACGTTTGATTAATTCCCCTTTTTTCTTTGTTAACCCTTGAGCTGTATCAGTTTCTTCCTACCGAACATACATCTTAAACAAACGTTTATTTAACCAGTTCAGCCTAGTCAAAAAACCTGGAAAT
>NZ_JAKUFR010000293.1:0-268 GCF_022663555.1 Bacillus cereus group sp. BfR-BA-01381 | reverse complement strand
TATTTAATTTAGAAAAAATGGAGGAGGTAGAGGGATTCGAACCCCCGCGCGACTCTCACCGCCTGTCGGTTTTCAAGACCGATCCCTTCAGCCGAACTTGGGTATACCTCCATGAAGGAAAAATATTTTATTATTTATGTCTAAACCATTTTAAAAGAAAATGGAGGAGGTAGAGGGATTCGAACCCCCGCGCGATTCTCACCGCCTGTCGGTTTTCAAGACCGATCCCTTCAGCCGAACTTGGGTATACCTCCGAGACATATAATAA
>NZ_JAKUFR010000292.1:0-268 GCF_022663555.1 Bacillus cereus group sp. BfR-BA-01381 | reverse complement strand
ACTTTTTGCTGAAGCACTACCAGCGGATCCAGTGGGTCCAGTACTTCCAGTGATGCCGGTGGGTCCGGTGCTTCCAGCGGGTCCAGTACTTCCAGCGGGTCCAGTACTTCCAGTGCTTCCAGTAGATCCGGTGTTACCAGAAGGTCCAGTGATGCCAGTGGGTCCGGTGCTTCCAGTAGATCCGGTGATGCCAGTGGGTCCGGTGCTTCCAGTAGCCCCACTTTCTACTAAGACAATATAATCTGGAGATACATTAGGAAATCCTTGA
>NZ_JAKUFR010000291.1:0-269 GCF_022663555.1 Bacillus cereus group sp. BfR-BA-01381 | reverse complement strand
CCGTTTCGTTCATAGAAAAGGCGCTATGTAGCGTCTTTTCTTTTTTCTATTTTGGGAGAGTTCAGCGGTATATGAAATAATGTAGGCCATCTTTATGAGTTGTTTCAACGGTATATGAAATTATATCGGCGATTTTGCGAATATATCGGCGCAACTCGAATTATATCGGCGATTTTTTGAATATATCGACTTACCGACAAAAATCGACAACAATAACCTACTTCCCCTACTATATAAAATAAAACTATTAACAAATACATTTCTAAACT
>NZ_JAKUFR010000290.1:0-270 GCF_022663555.1 Bacillus cereus group sp. BfR-BA-01381 | reverse complement strand
GTCAGTTACTATATCAAAAAGGAAATCATGAATTAGTGTCTGAAAAGATGAGTGAAATTAGTGAAAACCTAGAAGCAATAGACAACGATTTCATAAAAAATACTTTTGATTTAAGGTTTAAAGAAGCAAGAGCAGTAATGTTAATTAGAAATTGTAAGCTTAAAGAAGCTAGATCCATATGTGATGAAATATTAGGGGAATGTGAGTTGAACCCTTTCTTAATACTGCCTAGAGCAATTGCGTATTTTAAGAAAGGAGAGACTTTTATGT
>NZ_JAKUFR010000289.1:0-270 GCF_022663555.1 Bacillus cereus group sp. BfR-BA-01381 | reverse complement strand
CAATACATTTTTCCCAACAGATAAAAATCCAATTTTCTTTAGCTCTTCTTGACTATAAAAACTATTCATCTGCCGACACCACCTTCTGTCCTAAACAGATTACAATTTGTTCTACTATTTCTTTCGTCATTCCTTCCCATAAAGGCAAACTTACTATTCGTTTTGCTATTTTATTCGTTCTTGTTAAATCTGTAGACTTATAGTTTCTAAAAAGAACTTGTTGGTGGCAAGAGGGCGAAAAGTATAATCTAGCTTCTATTTTCTGTTTTT
>NZ_JAKUFR010000288.1:0-270 GCF_022663555.1 Bacillus cereus group sp. BfR-BA-01381 | reverse complement strand
TTGAAGAAGTACCAGTAAAAGACGAAGCTAATCGTTTATATGTATTAGAACCAGAATTAACAACAGATAACTGGACTTATATGTCTGAATTAGATGAATTACGTAAGCAGAAAAAAGAAAAGAAAGATGCGCGTGTTAAAAAATTAAAAGAAAAGAAAAAAGCTGAAAATGATCAACAAAAGGACAGTGAACCTCAATCGGCAGTTGGTGACTTAAATAACTTTAGTCACCAGGAAAATGGGGATTCTACAAAAAATGGTGACTTAAATA
>NZ_JAKUFR010000287.1:0-272 GCF_022663555.1 Bacillus cereus group sp. BfR-BA-01381 | reverse complement strand
GCTTCTCACTCATTTCATAACCGTATATTTCACCTTCAGAAATAATAGCAAGTAAGCATCCTTCTAAAATCCCTTTCAGCATTTGACTTGTCGACATAATTCAAATCCTCCCACTATCTTGCTTTACAAGATAGATAAGCCTAAGTATCTTGCTTTACAAAATAGTATAGCAGAGACTATTTTGCAAAACAAGATAGTTAACAATATTTTTCCAAATCTTTGCAGGATTTTTATTATCCACTCTCTAAATAGAGCAATAGGAGAACTTTATT
>NZ_JAKUFR010000286.1:0-272 GCF_022663555.1 Bacillus cereus group sp. BfR-BA-01381 | reverse complement strand
AATTAACTACTTGATTCGATACGCTACTTGCCATAGCTTGTCTGCTATTAGACATATTTCCATATACACCACTCATAACAGTTTTCAAGCCTGATAATTGATTCATAGAACTAGCCATCATACGACTCATATCACCCATTAATTGATTCATAGTTCCAGTAATACCAAGTGATTTTTCTTTTGATGATAAAGGTGTAACCGTAATGGAATTACCTTTCTTAGTAAATAATTCTGGTCCGGCTTCTCCAGTAATAAATGAACCATCACCTACA
>NZ_JAKUFR010000285.1:0-276 GCF_022663555.1 Bacillus cereus group sp. BfR-BA-01381 | reverse complement strand
TTGATTATCCGTTGTAGTTTGTCCAGATCCTGCATTATTACCTTCATCTGTTGGTGGTGTCGTCGGATTTTCTCCATTATTCCCTTCACCTGTTGGTGGTGTCGTTGGATTCTCTCCGTTATTCCCTTCACCTGTTGGTGGTGTCGTCGGATTTCCTCCATTATCTCCTTCACCTGTTGGTGGTGTTGTTGGATTCTCTCCACCAGTTTCCTTATCATCATCGTTCTTCTTCGTTATATCAATTGCATATTTAGCAAATTCATTTTCAGATGGTCC
>NZ_JAKUFR010000284.1:0-276 GCF_022663555.1 Bacillus cereus group sp. BfR-BA-01381 | reverse complement strand
TTCTGTTACTGCTAAGAATAGCTTAACGAAGGGTGCTGTGGAATTAAAGAAAGTTGATGACGTCGACGGCGCTACTCTTGAAGGCGCAGTATTTAAAATCGTTGATATGAATGGCAATCACGTTCGTTCTGATTTAACTACTAATAAAGATGGAAAAATTTCTGCTTCTGATTTACGTCCGGGTGACTATCAGTTTATTGAAACGAAGGCTCCTACTCATTACGACTTAAATCAAAACCCTATCAAGTTTACCGTTGAAAAGAGTCAAACCGCTAC
>NZ_JAKUFR010000283.1:0-276 GCF_022663555.1 Bacillus cereus group sp. BfR-BA-01381 | reverse complement strand
CAGAAAGAGTTAGAAGTAGAAATGTATCTAGATGATATAAGGGCAATGGCTGATAAATCAGGGAAGGTCAATTTAAGTGATCTAGAAAAATATTTTAATAAGTAAATTGAATAAAGGATGGAATAAGTATGCCAATGAGAATATTTAACGTGAAAAATGGATCGCATACGGAAAAGCAGATCAAGAAATTAATCGACGAGGGAATTGTAAGGTTGCCTATGTTTGAAAAAGAAATGGCTATTATAGACTTCTGTTTGGACCTGGAAATCGTAGAAA
>NZ_JAKUFR010000282.1:0-278 GCF_022663555.1 Bacillus cereus group sp. BfR-BA-01381 | reverse complement strand
AGTATTAAGGAGGTCCAAAAACGATGGAAACACAAAAAAGAATGACTACAGAAACAGTTTATCGAGATCCAAAAACGATAGAAACACAAAAAGAAATGACTGTAGAATCAGCTTATCCAGCCCCAAAAACAATGAAAACACAAAAAGGAATGACTACAGAAGCAATGTATCGCTGTTTTATCTACGTAGCACTTATTACGTTAGCAATTTCAATTGTTATTCCTGTTGCGTGGGTTTTCTTAGCCTCAGTGAAGCAAAATTCGGAGTTTTATGGAAGT
>NZ_JAKUFR010000281.1:0-280 GCF_022663555.1 Bacillus cereus group sp. BfR-BA-01381 | reverse complement strand
TGATGGCAGAGAGGTCACACCCGTTCCCATACCGAACACGGAAGTTAAGCTCTCTAGCGCCGATGGTAGTTGGGACCTTGTCCCTGTGAGAGTAGGACGTTGCCAGGCAATGGAGGATTAGCTCAGCTGGGAGAGCACCTGCCTTACAAGCAGGGGGTCGGCGGTTCGATCCCGTCATCCTCCACCATTTAGCCGACTTAGCTCAATTGGTAGAGCAACTGACTTGTAATCAGTAGGTTGGGGGTTCAAGTCCTCTAGTCGGCACCAGAAATCATGGCGG
>NZ_JAKUFR010000280.1:0-282 GCF_022663555.1 Bacillus cereus group sp. BfR-BA-01381 | reverse complement strand
CCGACTGGGCCAACTGGTACAACTGGTACAACTGGACCAACTGGTGACACTGGTGCTACTGGACCGACTGGGCCAACTGGTACAACTGGTACGACTGGACCAACTGGGCCAACTGGTGACACTGGTGCTACTGGATCGACTGGGCCAACTGGTGACACTGGTGCTACTGGACCGACTGGGCCAACTGGACCGACTGGACCATCAGGGCTAGGACTTCCAGCAGGATTGTATGCATTTAACTCCGCTGGGATTTCTTTGGATCTTGGACTTAATGCTCCAGTA
>NZ_JAKUFR010000279.1:0-282 GCF_022663555.1 Bacillus cereus group sp. BfR-BA-01381 | reverse complement strand
TACAAGTAATAGTCTTCCATTCGTAATCAGCTTGAATTGATCGCGAAATGATACAGACGTACCTTTTTTTAAGTTAGAAGGAATGAGCATACTGTTGGCGATTAAGGCAACGATTCCAATTGCCACAATTACCATAAACGATGCTCTCCATCCAAATTGCTGACCGATAAATGTTCCAATTGGCACACCTGTAATGGTCGCAACCGTTAAACCAGTAAACATAAATGCAATTGCACTCGCACGTTTATTCTCAGGTACAAGCGCAGCCGCAATTGTGGATCC
>NZ_JAKUFR010000278.1:0-282 GCF_022663555.1 Bacillus cereus group sp. BfR-BA-01381 | reverse complement strand
AAATATAGAAAGGAGAACATACATGTACCCACGTAATTGTTTTAGTTGCGATGGCAGACGCCCCAGTGGTTCTAACGGGAACACTGGACCCACTGGCATCACTGGACCCACTGGCATCACCGGACCCACCGGCATCACTGGACCTTCTGGCATCACCGGATCCACTGGCATCACTGGACCCACTGGCATCACCGGACCCGCCGGCAGCACCGGACCCACCGGCAGCACCGGACCCACTGGAGCTACCGGCGCTACTGGGGGTACAGGAGCTGGTTTACAAAG
>NZ_JAKUFR010000277.1:0-287 GCF_022663555.1 Bacillus cereus group sp. BfR-BA-01381 | reverse complement strand
ATAGTCACAGATAATATGGCGAGAAACAATACGAACATAACTAAGGCTAGTATCGGTGCTTCAACGAAAAGTCTTGTGAGTACAAATAAATTAATTTTTTAATGATTCTTCTTGAAAAATATTAATTTAATATATTTCCATATTAATATAATTGTAATTTGTGAAAAAAAATAATATATTATGTTATGTAAGAATTTGAGAGAGGAAAGAATGAGTCAATGATAAAAAGGATTTTTAGAAAAATAAAAGCAAAAATTACTGGTGAAAAGACTGTGGAAGAATTAGTA
>NZ_JAKUFR010000276.1:0-288 GCF_022663555.1 Bacillus cereus group sp. BfR-BA-01381 | reverse complement strand
ATAACGCGATATATCTCCTAGACCTTCTAAGTTAGTCGTGGATCCATATGCTTCTTTTGGTACATATACGACAAAACTTACACTTAACATTAACAAAACAATAAAATGAATACTTACCAGCTTTAATCGTAGCCTCAATTCCTTTGTTCCCACCTTTACCGTATTTTTTTATAGTCGAATAAAATGAATTTTTATTAATGATGATTTACTTCATCCCCTATATACCGTCTTTACTTATCTTTGAATTTCCGATCCCACTTCCCATTAATGCAGGATAAATACATTCTA
>NZ_JAKUFR010000275.1:0-292 GCF_022663555.1 Bacillus cereus group sp. BfR-BA-01381 | reverse complement strand
AAAAGGACAACCATTTTTTGAAAAGTTATGGGAAATGGAAAACGAGCAAAAGGTAAATTAAAAAAACCGCCAATCGGCGGTTTTTTTAATTTGGTGTAACTTATCTTTAGCAGCAAGCTCTTCGTGTCTAAGAACTGAACGAGCTGCCTCCGCTTTTATATGAAATCCAGCTCTGGCTCCTAGCCCTTCGCGTCTAAGAACCTTCCCCACGAGAAGGTAAAAAGCACCTTCTGTGAGAAAGAACCTTAGCCGTCAGGGCTAAACAGTCGCCTCCGCTTTATATGAAATCCAG
>NZ_JAKUFR010000274.1:0-294 GCF_022663555.1 Bacillus cereus group sp. BfR-BA-01381 | reverse complement strand
GTTACTCCCGTCGGACCAGGAATCCCTTGAATACCCTGCGGACCTTCTGGACCAGTTGGCCCAATTGGCCCTTGAATCCCTTGTATTCCTTGCAAGCCCTGTGCTCCCGTGCTTCCAGTCGGACCTGTACTTCCCGTCGCTCCTGTTACCCCCGTACTTCCTGTAGCCCCAGTATTTCCCGTTGCTCCTGTTGCTCCTGTACTTCCACTCGGTCCACCGCCCGGACCTGTCGCACCAGTTGGCCCCGTCGGACCAGGAGGTCCTCCTGACGGGCCAGTAATCCCTGTCGGACCT
>NZ_JAKUFR010000273.1:0-298 GCF_022663555.1 Bacillus cereus group sp. BfR-BA-01381 | reverse complement strand
CATTTAACAATAGTATGCCTTTATCTTTTACATATTCTTTTATCATAGGTATTTTCTGTTCATAATAATTCGCAGGAAATACTTTCCCATTCTTCGTTAGCCAATACCAACCACTAGCCGCTGTTAAAACCGTTAGTATTAAACTACCAAGTAGAACTATTAAGAAGCCAGCTACTAGCTGTTGTTTAATCCTTAACCTTTGCATCAATTCTGTACACTCCACTTATATCCAATTCCCCACACCGTTTGAATATATGTATTTTCTCTGTCATATACACTAAGCTTTGTTCTAATTTTC
>NZ_JAKUFR010000272.1:0-299 GCF_022663555.1 Bacillus cereus group sp. BfR-BA-01381 | reverse complement strand
TGAGCAACACATTCAATCCATTATGGACGAAGTAAAAGAGCGTCAAGCTTCTTATTACAGCCGTCTTTTCTAATAAACTTATAAAGGGGTTTTATCTAATGAAATTTAAAGCATTCTTTTTAACTATCACCATTCAAAAACGTAAACTTTCACAGAAAGAGATTTTGCGTGAGCAACACATTCAAACTATTATGGACGAAGTAAAAGAACGTCAAGCTTCTTATTACAGCCGTCTTTTCTAATAAACTTATAAAGGGGTTTTATCTAATGAAATTTAAAGTATTCTTTTTAACGATCAC
>NZ_JAKUFR010000271.1:0-300 GCF_022663555.1 Bacillus cereus group sp. BfR-BA-01381 | reverse complement strand
TAATGGGATTTGCAACATTTTATCCTCAAAACAAAAAGGTTGTAGACGCACAAGGGAAAAATTACGGACTTGAAGCTGCAAATGTAGTTTATAACGGACCTTTCCAATTAAGTGAATGGAAACATGATACAAGTTATAAAATGACAAAAAACCCGAACTACTGGGATAATAAAAATGTGAAATTAAATGAAATTAATGTAAATATCGTAAAAGATACTTCAACAGCTGTTAATTTATTTGAAAGTAAACAAGTAGACCGAATTACGATTAATTCAGAGTTTGTTGATAAATATCAAAAAG
>NZ_JAKUFR010000270.1:0-303 GCF_022663555.1 Bacillus cereus group sp. BfR-BA-01381 | reverse complement strand
CTAATAAAAAACGCCCCTACGTAAATACGTAGGGACGACAAAAATATCGCGGTACCACCCTAGTTATGAAGATACAACAAAGTTAGGACCTAAATAAAAAACGCCCCTACGCAAATACGTAGGGACGATAAAATATCGCGGTACCACCCTAGTTATGAAGCCACAACAAAGTAAGACCTAAATAAAAAACGTCCCTACGTAAATACGTAGGGACGATAAATATCGCGGTACCACCCTAGTTGTGAAACAATCTTCACCACTTTATTTGATAACGGTATAAACTACCGTCTTTCATTTCCTCAT
>NZ_JAKUFR010000269.1:0-306 GCF_022663555.1 Bacillus cereus group sp. BfR-BA-01381 | reverse complement strand
TCAAAATATTTTTTACATTTTCACAAGCTTTTCTTCTTCAATTTCTTTAGCCTTCTGAATCGCACGGTATATAGAATATCCACTTACTTCTTGGAACTCTTTATCAATTTTCTTTTCTTCTGCTTTCGATGGAACAATCTCTTTAAAACGACGATATAAACCCATTAATTCTTCTCTTACAATTCCTTTTTCATATGCTTTCTCAATCGCTTCATAAAACTTCACAATTGTAACCATTTCCTCATTTGACCAATCATAATCTAACGGATATTGATATTCCATTTCGCACCTCATTTATCATTTCTT
>NZ_JAKUFR010000268.1:0-313 GCF_022663555.1 Bacillus cereus group sp. BfR-BA-01381 | reverse complement strand
AGGCGGAGTAGGTGGTTATCCGCAAGCTGTTCATGGTCATCATGTACATCACCATCACCAAGGCCAACACGGTCACCATGTACATCATCATCACCAAGGTCAGCACGGTCATCATGGTCATCACCATCACCAAGGACAGCACGGTCATCATGGTCATCACCATCACCAAGGCCAACACGGCCACCATGTACACCACCACCAAGGTCAACACGGTCATCATCACCAACAACAAGTACATCACCACGGTCAACACCACATTCATCCGCAAGCTGTTCTTTATCAAACACATCAAGGCCACCAGCACGGTCACCAT
>NZ_JAKUFR010000267.1:0-317 GCF_022663555.1 Bacillus cereus group sp. BfR-BA-01381 | reverse complement strand
TGTTCCTCCCTAATTTATAAGACATTCCCCAGTGTCTTGAACAACTTCCATCCCTAATTAAATTGACATAAATTGTCCCCTTCCCTAGACCATCCTATGTGATGGTCTTATTTTTTTGTCTTTCTATCTTCTATTTAAAACTCCCTCTCTCTTTCACTCTATGTTCACATGGGGGTCACATCTACTTTTTATAGTATATGTATCGAAGTTGTTCCTCCCTAATTTATAAGACATTCCCCAGTGTCTTGAACAACTTCCATCCCTAATTAAATTGACATAAATTGTCCCCTTCCCTAGACCATCCTATGTGATGGTCT
>NZ_JAKUFR010000266.1:0-318 GCF_022663555.1 Bacillus cereus group sp. BfR-BA-01381 | reverse complement strand
GTGGGTCCGGTGCTTCCAGTAGATCCGGTGATGCCAGTGGGTCCGGTGCTTCCAGTAGCCCCACTTTCTACTAAGACAATATAATCTGGAGATACATTAGGAAATCCTTGAGGTGCATCCTTTTTTACAACATAGCCGCTGCTCGTATAAGTAACAACTTGTCCGGCTTTATAGTTTGGAGCGGCTGCAAGATTAAAGGCGGTAGTACTTTGTAAACCAGCTCCTGTACCCCCAGTAGCGCCGGTAGCTCCAGTGGGTCCGGTGCTGCCGGTGGGTCCGGTGCTGCCGGCGGGTCCGGTGATGCCAGTGGGTCCAGTG
>NZ_JAKUFR010000265.1:0-321 GCF_022663555.1 Bacillus cereus group sp. BfR-BA-01381 | reverse complement strand
AAATGGACAGCTGAAAGTTTTTAGGACCATAAACTTAGGGGGAAATGAAAAATGGGAACAATCGTATGCCAAGTATGTGAAGGAACAATCGGACATTTTGAAGATGAAAAAACGACAGTGCTTTACGGAAAATGCGGTACAAATTGTGACTGTGCTAGTAGAGATAATGCGAAAGCTTAATGATAAATAAATAGATTACTATTAAAACTCAGGGGGAAATGAAAAATGGGAACAATCGTATGCCAAGTATGTGAAGGAACAATCGGACATTTTGAAGATGAAAAATCAACAGTACTATACGGGAAATGTGGATCTCATTGC
>NZ_JAKUFR010000264.1:0-322 GCF_022663555.1 Bacillus cereus group sp. BfR-BA-01381 | reverse complement strand
GGTATTACTGCAGGCGGAAAGACAGGTCTGACGTCTATCGTTACAGGGTTGTTATTCTTTGCATCACTGTTTGCACTTCCGTTTGTCAAACTAATTCCTGATAGTGCCATTGCACCAATCTTAATTATTATTGGCGGCCTGATGATTACAAGCATTCAACAAATTCCTCTGAACGATTTTTCAGAAGGATTTCCAGCGTTCTTAATTATTGTCATGATCCCGCTCACATATAGTATAGCTGATGGCATTGCGTTCGGATTTATTGCTTATCCTATCTTAAAAGTTGCTCTTGGAAAGCGTAAAGAAGTCGCACCGTCTATGT
>NZ_JAKUFR010000263.1:0-323 GCF_022663555.1 Bacillus cereus group sp. BfR-BA-01381 | reverse complement strand
GAGCGAATTATGAATTACCCCCTGGAGCTTCTTTTGCGAAACGTAAGGAGTAGTGAAAGACGGTTATAGACCGTTATATCTAAAGAGTGGTGAAACGACACTGTTTCACAATTTAGGGTGGTACCGCGAATTTTTCGTCCCTGCATATATTGCAGGGGCGTTTTTATTTTATTAGCGCATACCATACGACCCTTTATTTTGTGATACATTCATTTCACAAGCTAGGGTGGTACCGCGATTTCTTCGTCCCTGCATAATTATATGCAGGGACGTTTTTTTATCCAATCATTTCCGTATCATATTAAAGAAACAACAATTACTGG
>NZ_JAKUFR010000262.1:0-325 GCF_022663555.1 Bacillus cereus group sp. BfR-BA-01381 | reverse complement strand
CAGGACTAGATTATGATATGAGCCGTATTGATGCCGTTTCAAGGCGTGTACCACATTTATGTAAAGTAAGCCCTGCTTCCAATTGGCATATGGAAGATATTGATCGTGCAGGCGGGATTAGTGCAATTTTGAAAGAGATGAGCCGAAAAGAAGGAGTACTTCATTTAGATCGTATTACTGCTACGGGGCAAACATTAAGAGAAAATATTGCTCATGCAGAGATTAAAGATAAGGAAGTTATTCATTCTCTTGAAAACCCTCATAGTGAAGAAGGGGGATTACGTATATTAAAAGGAAACCTTGCGAAAGATGGGGCAGTTATCAA
>NZ_JAKUFR010000261.1:0-331 GCF_022663555.1 Bacillus cereus group sp. BfR-BA-01381 | reverse complement strand
TAGATTATTCATGAAGTTCGTCCTGGAGCATCTTTCATAAATCTCACATTATGAGGAAATGAAAGACGGTAGTTTATACCGTTATCAAATAAAGTGGTGAAGATTGTTTCACAACTAGGGTGGTACCGCGATATTTATCGTCCCTACGTATTTACGTAGGGGCGTTTTTTATTTAGGTCCTAACTTTGTTGTATCTTCATAACTAGGGTGGTACCGCGATATTTTTGTCGTCCCTACGTATTTACGTAGGGGCGTTTTTTATTAGTAGAGAGGAAGTGAACGTATTAGAAAAGAGTGTGGATAGAACAATATAAATACCGAATTGTAAAAC
>NZ_JAKUFR010000260.1:0-331 GCF_022663555.1 Bacillus cereus group sp. BfR-BA-01381 | reverse complement strand
GAAAGTTAATTAAATATATCAGTAAGCCCTGCTAGTCAAGTGATTGGCTAGTAGTGAGGGTTAACTGCGGGCAATCCCTAAAGCTGATTGAACTACAACGTGGCTAGAAATAGTGAGCGTGAATGTCGCGAAAGCAGAAAAAATCAATCAGATTGTGCAAGGTTAAATCCTAAACACTAGAACAATGGGTCTTCCGCCTCGAATCATCTAAGTCAAAAGTGATAAGATGAACGTTCAACGACTATCTCGTATAACTGACGAGAGTACACCACAAGCCTATGGTGGTGGAAAAATCCTCTATCTCTAAAGAGATAAACATATAGTCTGCGCT
>NZ_JAKUFR010000259.1:0-331 GCF_022663555.1 Bacillus cereus group sp. BfR-BA-01381 | reverse complement strand
ACAGAATAATGAGTAAGAATTGAATCTGCTCGATCATCAATTAGCCAAAAATATTCATAGATTGCAATACCTATCCAAAATAAAACTGGAATAACTAAAATAGATGATTTCTTACCCTTTACAACCTTCTCATCCCCTTTCTTATCCACTGCTCGAAGTTTACTACCGCTTCTTCTTGTCCATGGAATCAAAAACAAAGTGAGAATAGCTAAAATTAAAAATTTCATCAAAGGCAATGTCCCCTTTTCTTTTGTCTTCCCCTTTAGTATAACAAATAAAGGTTATTCAGGTAAAAATGGGAATCGTTATATTTTTTTACTACTTAATACAA
>NZ_JAKUFR010000258.1:0-333 GCF_022663555.1 Bacillus cereus group sp. BfR-BA-01381 | reverse complement strand
TCGAATATTAAAAAAAGACTAGCATTTACTAGTCTAAATGTTTCTTATATTCTCTTTGAGCGAAAAAGAAATACATGATGCATGCGGCGATATAAAATAGAATAAACAAAGCTACTTTTCTTAATGAACCATCCATAAAAATCGTTTTATGAAACGTATATAACGCAACTGCACTATGCATACTCCCTACTATAATTGGTGCAAAAAATAGCATACACAATTGCCAGCGAGAAATCTTCCACACTTCTTCTTTCGTCATTCCAAGCTTAGATAGCGCTTCGTACTGCTTTCTATCTGATGAAATATTATGAAACCATTTAAAATATACGATAC
>NZ_JAKUFR010000257.1:0-333 GCF_022663555.1 Bacillus cereus group sp. BfR-BA-01381 | reverse complement strand
CTCTAGCATGTCTAAACAAGCTATGCCAGGCGTAACACTGTAAGAATTTTAGAGTTTTGATTATATATTTTTCGTTGAAATGAAGATTCTCTATGAGAATCTCTTTTTTATTAACAATTATATAACCATTATATAATTGTTAATAAAACATTGAAAAATATCTTTGTTTGATATAAAATTGAGTTAACATTATATAAGCATTACATAACAAATGTATAAGTATTGATAATTTAAAGGAGTCGATAAAATGACTAAAGTATTTGCTATTGATCATGGGAATGGTGCTGTAAAAATGCGTACAGATGTGTTTAAAAAGACACTTCCAGCAATCTA
>NZ_JAKUFR010000256.1:0-333 GCF_022663555.1 Bacillus cereus group sp. BfR-BA-01381 | reverse complement strand
TTGTGGTCCCTCTGGCCCGGTAGCTCCAATGGGCCCTTGTAATCCCTGTATACCTTGTATACCTTGTGCTCCTGTCGCTCCGGTTGGACCAGCTGGACCTTGCAATCCTTGCACTCCTTGAGGTCCTGTCGCTCCAGTTTCTCCCTGTGGTCCCCTTAATCCTTGTGGCCCCTGCTGTCCTTCTGGTCCCGTTGCACCTATTGACCCAACGGGTCCTTGAATTCCTTGTACTCCTTGAGGTCCTGTCGGGCCCATCTCTCCCATTGGACCTTGTAACCCCCTTGGCCCTTGAGGTCCTGTCGGGCCTTGTGGACCGGTTGGACCAGTAATCCC
>NZ_JAKUFR010000255.1:0-334 GCF_022663555.1 Bacillus cereus group sp. BfR-BA-01381 | reverse complement strand
ATAGATCGTTTTTATTGTGCTTCTTTTTTCTATTTTTTATTGTGTAAAAGGCAATTGCTGTACTTGCGATTACAATAATGGCTTTCTTCATATTCATTTACCCCTTTTTATTGTTGGTTTAATTCTTGGCTAACTGCTTTTGCATCAACTAAAGCGTGTAAAATCATTTTTACCATGTTCATCATATTCTTTCACTCCTTTTTATAGTTCGTTTAGTTCTTTTACAACTGCTTGTCCGTTCACTAATACCTCAAAGATTGCTTTTACGATTTCCTTCATCATGATTGTTTCCTCCTTTTGTTGTCTCTTTTGTTTACATCTTTATTGTATAGGG
>NZ_JAKUFR010000254.1:0-340 GCF_022663555.1 Bacillus cereus group sp. BfR-BA-01381 | reverse complement strand
AAAGTACAAGAAGTAGCAAAACCTAAGGAAGAAGAGAAAGTACAAGAAGTAGCAAAACCTAAGGAAGAAGAGAAAGTACAAGAAGTAGTAAAGCCTAAGGAAGAAGAGAAAGTACAAGAAGTAGTAAAGCCTAAGGAAGAAGTGAAAGTACAAGAAGAAGCCAAGGCTAAAGAAGAAGCGAAAGCCCGAGAAATAGCAAAGGCCAAGGAAGAAGCAAAAGCCCGAGAAGCAATAAAGGCAAAAGAAGAGTCTAAAAATAACACGCAGTCCGCTAAACGTGAATTAACAGTGGTGGCGACAGCATATACTGCTGATCCAAGTGAAAATGGTACATATGGTG
>NZ_JAKUFR010000253.1:0-344 GCF_022663555.1 Bacillus cereus group sp. BfR-BA-01381 | reverse complement strand
CGTTATTACTCATAATCACTGTCCCGCCATCTGGTAAATCTTTTAAGCTTTTATATTTCTTAGAATAAATGCCCATTGGCTCTAAATGAATTTTTCCTGCGTTTACAATTTTATATCCTTTTTCTTGAATTTCTTTATCTAAGTAAGGAATGTGCTGGAAGTAGTTTGCATCAATTTCCTTATCCGCTAACGCTTTATTCGGTAGCACATAATCTTGGAATTTTTTAATTTCTAATTTAATACCCTTTTTCTCTAATATCGGCTGTGCCTTTTCCAAAATAACAGCGTGCGGTACGTTAGAAGCTCCCACAACAAGCTTATTCTCCTCTTTTCCTCCGCAAGCA
>NZ_JAKUFR010000252.1:0-345 GCF_022663555.1 Bacillus cereus group sp. BfR-BA-01381 | reverse complement strand
ACTAAAGTTAATAGTTTAACTTCAATTCAAATTAATGGTCAAACAAATATCAATATATACGGTGTCTCAGAGTCTCTTTACGAAGAATTAAATCAATTCAAATCCCAATATACTAAAGAAGGAAATTTACTTTCTGTTAATGATGAGAGAGGTTCAAAAATAATTCCTAAAATTGAAAATGAAGTTGATAAGAATGAGGCATTGAAGCAATTAAAAATAATAATTCTAAATAAAGAAGTTTTTTTAGAAGAAGTTCAACATAATACATATTTGGTGTATTTAACTGAAGATAAAAGAGTAAGTATAAATGAATTCTTGTTAACCAATGGATATGTTGTAACATCA
>NZ_JAKUFR010000251.1:0-346 GCF_022663555.1 Bacillus cereus group sp. BfR-BA-01381 | reverse complement strand
ATAATTCATGAATCCATTCCATGTCATCTCTCCTTTCAATCACGTGCAACTTCTTACTAATATTGTATAAAAAAATTGTCGAAATAACTATCACAATAGCTTACATTTTTATTACATTTTTGTAAGGCTCTCACTAAACTTTTACGTTCATTATGTACTCTCATTTTGAAACAATTTAACAAGTATATACTGCGAAAAATTAGGGCCTTAATATGCATTTTTTATCCATTTTTTAACACTTAAAAATCGTTATATTTTGTTCTTAATAAAAAACCACTACAAACTCATACTAACTTCATATTAGCTTCATATACGTATTGTAAGATTATATCGGAATTTGTTGAAA
>NZ_JAKUFR010000250.1:0-355 GCF_022663555.1 Bacillus cereus group sp. BfR-BA-01381 | reverse complement strand
TCTCACCGCCTGTCGGTTTTCAAGACCGATCCCTTCAGCCGAACTTGGGTATACCTCCGAGACATATAATAAATAAAGTGGAGCCTAGCGGGATCGAACCGCTGACCTCCTGCGTGCAAGGCAGGCGCTCTCCCAGCTGAGCTAAGGCCCCATGTTTTTTGGAATATCGGGAAGACAGGATTTGAACCTGCGACCCCCTGGTCCCAAACCAGGTGCTCTACCAAGCTGAGCCACTTCCCGTTATTAAAAGCGCGCCCGAGAGGAGTCGAACCCCTAACCTCTTGATCCGTAGTCAAACGCTCTATCCAATTGAGCTACGGGCGCATATGGTGCCGAGGGCGGGGGTCGAACCCGC
>NZ_JAKUFR010000249.1:0-361 GCF_022663555.1 Bacillus cereus group sp. BfR-BA-01381 | reverse complement strand
AGAAGAACAACCAGTTGTACAAAAAGAAGAACCAAAACGTGAGAAAAAGCGTCACGTACCATTTAATGTTGTTATGTTGAAACAAGACAGAACGCGATTAATGGAAAGACATGCGGCTAGAACAAATGCAATGCAACCTTCTATGAGTGAACGAGTAGAGAATAAGTCTGTACATCAAGTAGAAGAAAAACCAATGCAGCAAGTAGTGGTAGAACCACAAGTGGAAGAAAAACCAGTGCAGCAAGTGGTAGTAGAACCACAAGTGGAAGAAAAACCAATGCAGCAAGTAGTAGTAGAACCACAAGTAGAAGAACGTCCAGTGCAGCAAGTGGTAGTAGAATCTCAACAAGTACAAAAGCCA
>NZ_JAKUFR010000248.1:0-362 GCF_022663555.1 Bacillus cereus group sp. BfR-BA-01381 | reverse complement strand
AAAGTGATATGACGGTAGGCGAACAAGAAGTAAAAGCTGGAACGTGGCTTATGACTGTTCGTGTTGATGATGCAGACACCTGGGAAGAAATTAAAAAGGGTGAAGTAACCGGTTTTTCAATGGGTGGATTTGGTGAACGTGTAGAAATTTCGAAATCAGATGATCTTACTCGTGAAGAGAAAGGTATTATTCGTAAAATGGTTGGTTTCTTCAAAGGTGAGAAACACGAAATTAAAAAAGGTGAAGTAAAAGATCGTTTTGTAGACGAAAGGCAGAACCGTGATTTACGTGCCGTTTTTAATTTGTTCGAAGATGTGTTCTATTGGGAGATTTGGGAGAATAATCCCGATATCGACCGAATG
>NZ_JAKUFR010000247.1:0-366 GCF_022663555.1 Bacillus cereus group sp. BfR-BA-01381 | reverse complement strand
AAAAAGAAATGATTGCTCTTCATTTAAAACGCAGAAAATATTTTCTGCGTTATTTTTATCCTTCCTCTAAATTTGTCAATCGTTTTAATTTTCGTAAAAAAATGATAAAATGTACTCATGTGTTTTCAGAATAATTAAAAACGCAGAAAGAAAACACTGTTTTTAGGAGGGGTTTTGATGACTTACACGTTAGCAACTAGAATGAAAGCATTCCAATCTTCTATATTTAGTGAATTAGGGGCTTATAAAAAAGAAAAAATTGCAGCAGGTCACAAAATGATTGATTTAAGTATCGGGAATCCTGATATGCCACCTGCTGACTTTGTAAGAGAAGAAATGGTACATACAGCCAATCAAAAAGAAAGC
>NZ_JAKUFR010000246.1:0-371 GCF_022663555.1 Bacillus cereus group sp. BfR-BA-01381 | reverse complement strand
GCTCCTGTTGCTCCTGTACTTCCACTCGGTCCACCGCCCGGACCTGTCGCACCAGTTGGCCCCGTCGGACCAGGAGGTCCTCCTGACGGGCCAGTAATCCCTGTCGGACCTGTTACTCCAGTCGGACCTGTTATCCCCTGACCAGTCGCTCCGGTTGCCCCTGTATTTCCACTCGGCCCTTGTAGCCCTTGCATTCCTTGTGCCCCTTGTATTCCTTGTGGACCAGTTGCCCCAGGTAATCCTTGCACTCCTTGGATTCCTTGTGGTCCCTCTGGCCCGGTAGCTCCAATGGGCCCTTGTAATCCCTGTATACCTTGTATACCTTGTGCTCCTGTCGCTCCGGTTGGACCAGCTGGACCTTGCAATCCTTG
>NZ_JAKUFR010000245.1:0-376 GCF_022663555.1 Bacillus cereus group sp. BfR-BA-01381 | reverse complement strand
GTAATATCATTTATAGCTGCTAGACATTTAAATGCGCAAGAGCTAGGGGATGATATTGCGGTAGGACTTGGTGTTCCTTTAACGAAGTCACGCGTATTCATGTTATTACTTAGTACAGCTTTAATTGGTGGAGCAGTTGCCTTTGCTGGAGGAATTGGATTTGTTGGTTTAATGGCACCTCATATTTCACGAAGACTAGTTGGTTCTTTATATGGTGCATTACTCCCAGTTGCGGCGATCGTTGGTGCAATTTTAGTACTTGCTGCAGATTTAATTGGGCGTACAGTTTTCACCCCACTTGAAATTCCAGCAGGGGTATTTACATCAGCAATTGGTGCACCTTATTTTATTTATTTACTTTATAAAAGTCGGAATT
>NZ_JAKUFR010000244.1:0-378 GCF_022663555.1 Bacillus cereus group sp. BfR-BA-01381 | reverse complement strand
CTCAATAAAAGAACTCTATAAAACATTAGAAGTACCTTTAATCGTTATCGGTAGAGACCCTCAATATTCTATTACTCAGTTGACTGAGGGCGGCATGCAAAAAGAGGAAGCGACACAACTTGAAGCAATGTGGCAAGAACTGATTCA
Organism: Bacillus cereus group sp. BfR-BA-01381; assembly: GCF_022663555.1. NCBI lineage: Bacteria > Bacillati > Bacillota > Bacilli > Caryophanales > Bacillaceae > Bacillus > Bacillus cereus group sp. BfR-BA-01381. The sequence continues at coordinate 231 of NZ_JAKUFR010000244.1, read as the reverse complement.
TGAACAATTACAACTCTCAATAAACAGCCAATATATACTTGCCGAACATGCTGGCCACGGAATTGAAAATGATCGACCAGATATTATCATTGAAGCGGTTCACTCCCTAAAAATAAAAAAAGGAAGCAACTAAAGCTGCTTCCTTACTTATCTATTCATAATCTTCTTCATCATCGATTTCTTCGTAATACGCATTACCATTACTTACATATATAGGGCCATTCGCAACAT
>NZ_JAKUFR010000243.1:0-386 GCF_022663555.1 Bacillus cereus group sp. BfR-BA-01381 | reverse complement strand
CTTACTGCCCATTAAAGCGGGATAAAAAGAGGAAACTATCCCCCTTTCAATTAATCTTCTAAAATAGATTCAATCTCTTTCATGACTTTTTCATTCAATGAAACTTCCACCGCTCTTACACTTTCTCTTATTTGCTCCGCTCGTTTCCCACCAGGAATAACAGTATCAATTCCTTTTTGGTTTAATAACCACGCTAAAGCTAAATGCGATAATTCGAGATCCTTTTCTTTAGCTAAGTCTTTTAATTTTTCAACTTTCTTAAAGTTACTCTTATATGTATTCTCTTCAAATAGATTTACACTTTGACGCCAATCTCCTTTATTCAATTTGAAATCTTCTGTATATTTACCACCTAGTATCCCAAAAGCAAGAGGCCCGTAAGGAAT
>NZ_JAKUFR010000242.1:0-389 GCF_022663555.1 Bacillus cereus group sp. BfR-BA-01381 | reverse complement strand
TCATCAGAATGTAACTCCTTTAATGAAAGATTTGTTCTTCTGAATCGTAGCGTGTTCCACCAGCATTCTCCTGAGACTACTCGGATGCAAACCTGTTAATTCTGATACTTGACTAACTCGTAAAAATTTCATTATTATTCTTACCTCATTGAACCCATCATAGCACGTACGTTCGGTGTGTTCAATGAGGTTTGATAGATTTAATTAAATGTATCTCGTTCAACTAAGGGCGCAATTCCTTAGCCAGTTCTCTTATGAACTTCTCCTGTTTTCACATGAGCGCAGACTATATGTTTATCTCTTTAGAGATAGAGGATTTTTCCACCACCATAGGCTTGTGGTGTACTCTCGTCAGTTATACGAGATAGTCGTTGAACGTTCATCTTATC
>NZ_JAKUFR010000241.1:0-389 GCF_022663555.1 Bacillus cereus group sp. BfR-BA-01381 | reverse complement strand
CTCTTTCCTGAATATGAAAGAAGCAGCATCTTATAATAAGATGCTACTTTTCTCTAATTTTCTAAATATCTTTTATCAGCTTGCCCCATTTTTCGTCTCACAATAATGAAAATAATAGAAATAACAACAAGTCCAATTGACATTACTTGTGCAATACGAAGTGGTCCTAGCATTAAACTATCTGTACGTAATCCTTCTACGAAGAAGCGCCCTACTGAATACCAAATTAAATATGTGAAGAATAATTCTCCGCGGCGTAAATTCACTTTTCGTAATGCAAGTAATAGAATTACCCCCGCAAAATTCCATAATGATTCGTATAAAAACGTTGGGTGGTAGTAAACACCATCAATATACATTTGATTAATAATGAAATCCGGTAAATGAAG
>NZ_JAKUFR010000240.1:0-392 GCF_022663555.1 Bacillus cereus group sp. BfR-BA-01381 | reverse complement strand
ATTTTTGTAATATGCACTACTAGTATTTCCTGAAGCAGGTTGTGTTTGAGTTTGCTGTGCTTTTTGTTCTTCTTGTTGTTTACGAGCTTGCTCATCAGCTTGACGTTTTTGCTCTTCTTGTTGTTTACGAGCCTGTTCATCAGCCTGGCGCTTTTGTTCCTCTTGTTGTTTACGAGCCTGTTCATCAGCCTGGCGCTTTTGTTCCTCTTGTTGTTTACGAGCTTGCTCATCAGCTTGGTGTTTTTGCTCTTCTTGTTGTTTACGAGCTTGCTCATCAGCGAGGCGCTTTTGTTCTTCTTGTTGTTTACGAGCTTGCTCATCAGCTTGACGTTTTTCATCTTCTTGCTTACGAGCTTGTTCCTCGGCTTGACGTTTTTCATCCTCTTGCTTAC
>NZ_JAKUFR010000239.1:0-393 GCF_022663555.1 Bacillus cereus group sp. BfR-BA-01381 | reverse complement strand
CACCGTGCGGGTTCGACCCCCGCCCTCGGCACCATATGCGCCCGTAGCTCAATTGGATAGAGCGTTTGACTACGGATCAAGAGGTTAGGGGTTCGACTCCTCTCGGGCGCGTTTTCTTTCGGGAAGTGGCTCAGCTTGGTAGAGCACCTGGTTTGGGACCAGGGGGTCGCAGGTTCAAATCCTGTCTTCCCGATACTTGTTTGGGGCCTTAGCTCAGCTGGGAGAGCGCCTGCCTTGCACGCAGGAGGTCAGCGGTTCGATCCCGCTAGGCTCCACCAAAAAAGTTCTTTGAAAACTGAACGAAACAAACAACGTGAAACGTCAATTTTTATTTTATGATGCTAGACAAACTAACTTTATTGGAGAGTTTGATCCTGGCTCAGGATGAACGCT
>NZ_JAKUFR010000238.1:0-395 GCF_022663555.1 Bacillus cereus group sp. BfR-BA-01381 | reverse complement strand
CTAGTAATTGTATTATCCTTTAAATGTATTGTGAAATCGGACATGTGTAAGTTGTAATTTAGAAAGAATTCTTTAATTGCATATCCTTTATAGCCTAAACAAATAATAAATTCAGTAATACCGTAATGGCTATACAAACTCATAATGTGCCATAAAATAGGTTTTGTTCCAATTTCAATCATAGGTTTCGGTTTTAAATGTGTTTCTTCCCCAATCCTTGTCCCGTATCCACCAGCAAGAATAACAGCTTTCATTTTTTCCTCCTAAAATAAAAAATATAATATATACAGTATTCATATTTGTATGCAAATGGTTTTGTTTTTGACTAAGTGCGTAAAAATGTGTGGAGCATGATGATGTGAGAAATATTAAGGTTTAAATTTAGGGAATAATTG
>NZ_JAKUFR010000237.1:0-403 GCF_022663555.1 Bacillus cereus group sp. BfR-BA-01381 | reverse complement strand
TTCACGATGGATCTTTTTTTATGCATTTTTTCTTATTTGTTCTACTACTTTTGGATTACCGCCTAGCGATTCCAGACGATTCGCTACTTCAAGAACATTTTTTTGTTCTTCGTTTCTAATGTATTTATCTTTTTTCTGTTTTTGCCTGTACAGTTCAATTAGTTCTTTTTCAACTGATGCAGCTTCTTCTTTTTGTTTATTGCTTAATTCTTTTAATTCCAATGCTGTTGTAACCTCACGATTGTTCATCGCTCTATTACTTTGTTGCTCTAACATTTTTTGATTCTTCATGTATTCTCGTAACTTCTGCTCTAAAGCCCCAGCTCTTTGTATATGCTCCGGAAGTACCCTATCGGCTAATCCCATCTATTTCACCTCAATTCCAGCCACACCGTTTATAGGT
>NZ_JAKUFR010000236.1:0-406 GCF_022663555.1 Bacillus cereus group sp. BfR-BA-01381 | reverse complement strand
ATGTCATATTGAAAATTGGAGCGGAAGACGGGATTCGAACCCGCGACCCCAACCTTGGCAAGGTTGTATTCTACCACTGAACTACTTCCGCAAGACATGTATGAGTTATTTAATTAAAAGTGCGGGTGAAGGGAGTCGAACCCCCACGCCAAAGGCGCCAGATCCTAAGTCTGGTGCGTCTGCCAATTCCGCCACACCCGCATATTAATTTATTTAAGAAAAATGGGGCGACTGATGGGAATCGAACCCACGAATGCCGGAGCCACAATCCGGTGCGTTAACCACTTCGCCACAACCGCCATGATTTCTGGTGCCGACTAGAGGACTTGAACCCCCAACCTACTGATTACAAGTCAGTTGCTCTACCAATTGAGCTAAGTCGGCTAAATGGTGGAGGATGACGGGA
>NZ_JAKUFR010000235.1:0-411 GCF_022663555.1 Bacillus cereus group sp. BfR-BA-01381 | reverse complement strand
ATGCGGGATGGAGTCCGGATTATATGGATCCTATGTCATTCCTTGAGATGTATACGACAGGTAATGCGCAAAACAAAGTACATTACGCAAACCCAGCGTATGATGATTTAATTAAAAAAGCAAAAACAGAAGTTGATGTACAAGCTCGTTGGGATGCATTATTACAAGCAGAAAAACAACTGCTTGAAGATGCAGCAATTGCTCCAGTATATCAACCTGGAAAAGCATATTTACAACGCCAATCTATTACTGGCCTATTAGAACATAAATATGGCGGGGAATTTAGCTATAAGTGGGTTGAACTCAAAAACTAAAAATGGTTTCCATCATGAATAAGGGTATATGCCTATGATGGGCATGTACTCTTATTTTAAAAAAATAAAAGTAAGAATATTTAAAACTATCTTATTG
>NZ_JAKUFR010000234.1:0-414 GCF_022663555.1 Bacillus cereus group sp. BfR-BA-01381 | reverse complement strand
CGATGAAGAGTTAATGCTTTTTAAATGGATCGTAAGTATATGCATTACAATTATAGTAATTTTCTCGTCTATAGTTGGCGGAAAGAAATTGCTTGCATATGTGGAAAAAGAAAATAAAAATATTCAAACCCAGCAAGCGGCAAACGAAAAAGAGAAGAAAGTTGCAGAAGAATCTCCACAAGTTAGTGAAGGTGAAATTATTTCTACTATGCACAAAATGGTACACCAAAAGGTAAAATCCTCTGAAAAATGGGGATTTGTAGAAATGACAAACAAGGAAATTTCTAATGTGAAAAGAGATATTGAAAATAGTAAAGGTTTTCAATATAAAATGAAGTTATTTTCTATTATAAATAGATGGGAAAAAGGAGATTTTTCTCAAACTGTTGAGGAGCACAACTTTTTATGGAGCCT
>NZ_JAKUFR010000233.1:0-416 GCF_022663555.1 Bacillus cereus group sp. BfR-BA-01381 | reverse complement strand
TACTATAGAAACCATATACAAGATAGTACATTAGAGATATATGATATGAATACGAGAGAGGTAATTCAACCTTTAACAAATTTTGATAGTACGGTTATGCCATTACAGTGGACAGCTAAAGGTATTTTAATTAGATGGCAGGATAAAACGAATTATCGTATTGGATTACTAGCTGAAGATGGCACTGTGGAAGCATTAAGTGACAACATAGATGGCTTTATAATGGATGCCTCTATAACAAGGGATGGCAATCATATAACCTATAATAAGGCTATAACAAATGAAACTTTTGAAATCTATTTGGATGATAAAAAAATAACGAATGAAAATAGCTTTTTCGAAGACAAGCTTAAAAGCAACAGGGAAATCATCTCATGGCAAAGTAGTGATGGTCTTAAAATAGAGGGTGTTTTATC
>NZ_JAKUFR010000232.1:0-424 GCF_022663555.1 Bacillus cereus group sp. BfR-BA-01381 | reverse complement strand
AAAAGTAAAAACTCATTTGTAAAATCTCTATTATTTCCAGTTCTTTTTTAAAGGATAGGCATTCATTCAATATGAATTCATGCTTCGTTATATCTATTTAAACATATTGTTTCCATATTTTGAAACAATAGTAAGAAGCATTATATAACAATAAGGTGAAACTTTAATCAGTAGGGGTTTTATTCATCCCCCGCCTAACTTCTTTGCTTCCGCTGAATTTTGAGATGGGGGTCTTACTGCCCGTTATTGCGGGATAAACTGTTTCTAATTCATTTTCCTATATAGCCACTATCACCTTTATTATTCCAATATATTTAAACCCCATTTTCTACTTATTCATTACGTAAGAGAAGGAATGTAACTCTCTTCTATCGAATTTTTATATAACGAAAATGATTAGGTGGTGCTTTACTATGAAATTAGC
>NZ_JAKUFR010000231.1:0-430 GCF_022663555.1 Bacillus cereus group sp. BfR-BA-01381 | reverse complement strand
CATTTGGTTGTTATCCATGATCGGCATTATGTTTGGTATTGGGTTATTATCCATGATTGGCATTATATTTGGTGGTTGATTGTTATCCATGATTGGCATTATGTTTGGTGGTTGATTGTTATCCATGATTGGCATTATGTTTGGTGGCTGATTATTATCCAACATTGGCATTATGTTTGGCACTTGAATATTTGGCGGTATTACTTGCGGAATAACTATATTTTCTTTCGATACATTTGGTGACACTATATTTCCTACATTTTCTTTCTTCACTTGCGGCGATACTATATTTCCTACATTTTCTTTCTTCACTTGCGGTGACACTATGTTTCCTATATTTTCTTTCTTTATTTGCGGTGATACTATATTTCCTACATTTTCTTTCTTTACTTGTGGTGATACTATATTTCCTACATTTTCTTTCTTCACT
>NZ_JAKUFR010000230.1:0-431 GCF_022663555.1 Bacillus cereus group sp. BfR-BA-01381 | reverse complement strand
GCAGTTATAACGAGAAGATGATTGCTATTTGTATCGTAAAAACTAGACGTGTTTTCTTTATGATTCCACGGTTCTTTTGCGTTAAGAGCAGCTTGTATGTCAGAAAACGTTTTTTTCTTTTCATTCGGATAGGAGAATACTTCTTCGCCGCCACTATTAAAGATTTGAAGAGTAGCCTTTTCTTTAGAAAGTAACTGTTTTTCTTCTTCTGTTAATGTGAACGTATCCGTAGATACAGAAGGGTGCTCTTTTTGGATTGATTTCAGTAATACATTGCTTTTTACCGTACTACCGTAAATAACAAGTACGTTCTTTTCTTCTAATTCAATTTCCCAATATGTAAACGTATAAGGGCTTTCTATGTGATTCTGTATATAAGAGAATAATGATGTTTCCGTATAAGATGTTGGCACGTCACTAGGAGTATTAAA
>NZ_JAKUFR010000229.1:0-437 GCF_022663555.1 Bacillus cereus group sp. BfR-BA-01381 | reverse complement strand
AAAAGTAATACCAAAAGAAGCCGTTAATAACTATTTAAATTCCCCGGATTCATACCGTTTATTAAAGCTTGAAAAACCAGAAGATGTGTTTTATCATACCGTTCGCTCTATATTCAATACCCTTTCTTTAGCAGATACTATTTCTATAATGGAAGAGTTCTTTTTAAGTAAAATGAATTCCTCACAAGCCAATATGCATATACAACGTATGCAAGCGCGTGAATATGGTTTATTTTGCAAAGAATTATTAGAATTATTACCTAAAGATATTATGTATTGTAGCGATGCTACTTTAAAAATGCTTTTCAATAGCCTTTCTTCTGGAAATTATAAAAAGCATTTTGTTCACTTTTTAGATTATTGTAAAGAGAACTTAAGTAATTGTATTTTTTCTCATACATACAAGATTTCGGCTAAATCTTCCTCTTCAGGTAATA
>NZ_JAKUFR010000227.1:0-440 GCF_022663555.1 Bacillus cereus group sp. BfR-BA-01381 | reverse complement strand
TATGAAAAAGGTGTACCAAATTAATTTGGTACACCTTTTTATATTATTGTTACTTCTATTCTGAGGGGACGCTTCCGCTTTTAAATGTTATCCAGCTCCAGCGGCTAGAATGGTCGGTGGTTTCGCGTCTTCCTACGAGGCAAAAAGCGCCTCTACGTCAGAAGCTCCATCCTCCTCCCATTCTGAGCGAGCCGCTTCCGCTTTTGAATATTATCCAGCTCCAGCGGCTAGAATCTCCGGCCATTTCACTCTCTCGCTCGAAGCAAAAAGCGCTTCAAGGTCGAGAATTCCAATGTCCTGCGATTCTGAGCGAGCCGCTTCCGCTTTTAAACTGGCCTCACTAATTCAAATTGTTCTCCTAGTTTTGCGTAGTTGTGTCCTGCTAGGCGGCTTACTGGTTTTAGTCCTTCTGCATGAATGCGTCCATTTTCGTATAGATG
>NZ_JAKUFR010000226.1:0-443 GCF_022663555.1 Bacillus cereus group sp. BfR-BA-01381 | reverse complement strand
CGTAACAAGGTAGCCGTATCGGAAGGTGCGGCTGGATCACCTCCTTTCTATGGAGAATTGATGAACGCTGTTCATCAATATAAGTTTCCGTGTTTCGTTTTCGTTTAGTTTTGAGAGTTCAATAAAAAGTATTGACTCTTAAATGAGGATATGATATAAATAAATCCTGCAATTTGTATGGGCCTATAGCTCAGCTGGTTAGAGCGCACGCCTGATAAGCGTGAGGTCGATGGTTCGAGTCCATTTAGGCCCACCATACAACTTGGGGCCTTAGCTCAGCTGGGAGAGCGCCTGCCTTGCACGCAGGAGGTCAGCGGTTCGATCCCGCTAGGCTCCACCAAAAAGCTATTTTAAATAGCAAATGGTATGTTCTTTGAAAACTAGATAACAGTGTAGCTCATATTTTTTAATTTTAGTTTGGTTAAGTTAGAAAGGGCGCACGG
>NZ_JAKUFR010000225.1:0-450 GCF_022663555.1 Bacillus cereus group sp. BfR-BA-01381 | reverse complement strand
AAAGTTATGGGAGAGAAGATATTATTGTTGTAAAGACAGATAATTTTTATGTGAAAAGGGTTATTGGTTTGCCTGGCGATGTTATTGAGGTGAGAAATGATCAATTATATGTGAATCATGAAGTAATAGAGGAAGCGTATTTGTATAGTAATAAAAAACAAGCTGAAAAAAAACTTATGAATTTAACGGAGGACTTTGGACCGATTACAGTTCCTAAAAATAAGATTTTTGTTATGGGAGATAATCGCTTAATAAGCAGAGATAGTAGAAATGGTTTAGGACTCATTGATAAAGCAGATGTATTAGGAGAATTAGCGGCAATTTATTATCCATTTGGACATATGAAAATAATGAATTAAAGTAAAAAACCAAGCAAATTTCAGTTTGCTTGGTTTTTATGTTAAATCGTAGGAGACTCATTAAATTCATAGACGTCTTCATTGTTTTTGT
>NZ_JAKUFR010000224.1:0-457 GCF_022663555.1 Bacillus cereus group sp. BfR-BA-01381 | reverse complement strand
AATTTACATTTAGAACGATTCTTTCATTCTATGGAGGAAATAAAACTAATTCCGCCGTTTACTAAGGAGGAGTTAGTGGAAGAGTTACATCAAATGATTGAAAAAAATAAATTTCAAGAAGATGGTAATGTATATTTGCAAATATCAAGAGGTGCTCAAGCTCGTAATCATGTATATGAGTCAAATATGCAACCAACATATTTTGCAAACATTGTTTCTTTTCCAAGGCCAATCACGGCTATGGAACGAGGAATAAAAGTTACTGTAGAAGAGGATATACGCTGGAAGTTCTGTCATATAAAATCCTTAAACCTGCTACCTAATATTATGATCAAAAATAAAATAAACGAACAAGGCTATCAAGAAGCGATATTAGTACGAGATGGAATTGTAACGGAAGGGTGTCATTCAAATTTCTTTATGGTGAAAAATAATAAATTGATTACACATCCGGCTG
>NZ_JAKUFR010000223.1:0-458 GCF_022663555.1 Bacillus cereus group sp. BfR-BA-01381 | reverse complement strand
TATAGCTGCAGTTATAAAGTTTTACATTAATTTCTGGAAAAAAGCATTCGAACTTGGTTGGACTGCTATAAAATTCATTTTTAATGCCGCTTTAAATATTTTAAAAAGCGTTGTTAAATTCGCCTTAGAATTTATAAAAAACGTAATTTCTTTTTATATAAAAATATGGCAAACGATTTTTAGAGTTGGGTGGAATATCATTAAAACGATATTTACAACTGTCCTTAACTTTTTGAAATCGTTTATTCGTGCTGCTTTCGAATTTATAAAAAATGTGATTTCAACAGCGATGAATGTTATTAAAACTATAATTTCCGCAGCCCTGAATTTTATAAAAACGGTATTTGTCACGGTTTTAAATTTCATTAAAAATACTGTTCAATCCGCATTCAATTTTATTAAAAATATAATTATTAATGTAATGAACTTTTTGAAAAATTTCATTCAAGCGGCATGGA
>NZ_JAKUFR010000222.1:0-471 GCF_022663555.1 Bacillus cereus group sp. BfR-BA-01381 | reverse complement strand
CCAATAACTATTTTTTGATAATGTAAGGCCAGAATCTAGTTTTAACTCTTTACCATCTTGATCCTTCCCGATAAATGTTACATCTACCTTTGTTCCATTCAACATCTTATAGTTCAACTTTGTAGATATAGGAGACACTTTTAAATTTTCCACTTCTATTTTTTGACCATTTTCTAATTTAAAATGCTTATGAATTGGAATTGTTTTCGTTTCAGCTTTTAATTTATCTCCAGATGCTTTGAAGGAAAAGCCCCATTCTCCTTTCCATGTTGAATTCCCCTCTTTTAAAGAGATATCCCTATATACAACTTGTATATCACATTCTCCACGAATTTCTAGAGGACTCATTTCATCATCTTTTAAATCTACATTTGAGAAAAATGTATATGTGTATTCATTTATTTTTTTGTCTCCGCCACTCCCGCTGCCATTTAACAGTTTTCCATTTATATAAATATCAGGGCTAGGATA
>NZ_JAKUFR010000221.1:0-484 GCF_022663555.1 Bacillus cereus group sp. BfR-BA-01381 | reverse complement strand
AAGAAGGTACGGTTGCAGTAGTTGGAGATACATTAATTAAATTTGATGCTCCTGGATACGAAAACCTTAAATTTAAAGGCGACGATCATGACGAAGCTCCTAAAGCTGAAGAAGCAAAAGAAGAAGCTCCTAAAGCTGAAGCTACTCCAGCAGCAACTGCAGAAGTAGTAAATGAGCGCGTAATCGCTATGCCATCTGTTCGTAAATATGCTCGTGAAAACGGCGTAGACATTCATAAAGTAGCTGGTTCTGGTAAGAACGGTCGTATCGTAAAAGCTGACATCGATGCATTTGCAAATGGTGGACAAGCAGTAGCAGCAACTGAGGCTCCAGCAGCAGTAGAAGCTACTCCAGCAGCAGCGAAAGAAGAAGCACCAAAAGCACAACCAATTCCAGCTGGTGAATATCCAGAAACTCGTGAGAAAATGAGTGGTATCCGTAAAGCAATTGCGAAAGCAATGGTTAACTCTAAACATACAGCTCC
>NZ_JAKUFR010000220.1:0-488 GCF_022663555.1 Bacillus cereus group sp. BfR-BA-01381 | reverse complement strand
ACGAACAACAAATGTTGCTGGATTGGAATAAGACAGAAACAGAATATCCAAAAGATAAATGTGTACATCAATTATTTCAGGAACAAGTAGAAGTGTATCCAGATACAATTGCCGTAAGTTATGAAGATGAATATATCTCGTACAGTGAACTGAATTATAAGGCAAATCAATTAGCTCATTATTTAAAAAGGTTTGGCGTAGGCCCAGATGTATTAGTTGGAATTCATATGGAACGCTCTGTAGATATGATAATTGGGTTACTAGGAATTTTAAAAGCTGGCGGAGCGTATGTTCCCTTAGATATGACATATCCCAAAGAGCGATTGGCGTTTATGTTAGAAGACTCGAAGGTGCCAATTTTACTCACAAAAGAGCGGTTAGTAGAAGGGCTTCCTGAACATAATAGTAAGATAGTTTCTATAGATACAGATTGGATAAATATATCCAAAGAAAGTAGTAGAAACTTAGATGTTAATACTACTCCAGAA
>NZ_JAKUFR010000219.1:0-492 GCF_022663555.1 Bacillus cereus group sp. BfR-BA-01381 | reverse complement strand
CCTGACACTGTCTCCCGGGTCGATAAGACCCGTAGGTTAGAATTTCAATACAGTCAGGGCGGTATCCCACCAGCGCCTCCACCGAAGCTAGCGCTCCGGTTTCAAAGGCTCCCGCCTATCCTGTACAAACTGTACCAAAATTCAATATCAGGCTACAGTAAAGCTCCACGGGGTCTTTCCGTCCTGTCGCGGGTAACCTGCATCTTCACAGGTACTATAATTTCACCGAGTCTCTGGTTGAGACAGTGCCCAAATCGTTACACCTTTCGTGCGGGTCGGAACTTACCCGACAAGGAATTTCGCTACCTTAGGACCGTTATAGTTACGGCCGCCGTTTACTGGGGCTTCAGTTCAGAGCTTCGCTTACGCTAACCCCTCTCCTTAACCTTCCAGCACCGGGCAGGTGTCACCCCCTATACTTCGCCTTACGGCTTCGCAGAGAGCTGTGTTTTTGCTAAACAGTCGCTTGGGCCTATTCACTGCGGCTTTCCG
>NZ_JAKUFR010000218.1:0-492 GCF_022663555.1 Bacillus cereus group sp. BfR-BA-01381 | reverse complement strand
AACTATTATTTCGAAAAAAATCTATAGACATACACTTATAATAAGGGACTATTTGATATGTTTACCAAGCTCGTGTAACCAGTATAGTTACTTATATGTACGAGTGTCAATCAAAAAAAATCTTACATTTTTGTAAGGTAACCATATTAATAATGTAGTGACTAATTATTACATAAGATGAATAATTAGCAACAAAAAAGTTTTTATATCTCTATAAAAAAAATTTACGAAATTAAGTGTATGTATAGACTTTCCAGTCAAAAGAATATAAACAGGAAAATCATTATATAAATATGTATCTCTGAGAAATTATATAAATGTAACATATACCCAATTGATGTAGCTATTATAGTTACTTATATGAATGGGTGTCCACGACAGAAATATAACATTTTTGCAAGCAGCTAATAAAAATGAACCAGAAGATAATGTTTTAAAGTAACTAATTCAAAAAAGCCTTGTAACATATTACAAGACTTTTTGAATTGGTAT
>NZ_JAKUFR010000217.1:0-496 GCF_022663555.1 Bacillus cereus group sp. BfR-BA-01381 | reverse complement strand
CATCAGCGGAAGGTTTCACTTCTCCATTCGATGTTGGCTTATTTGGCTTAGAAGGAAGCGATGCCTTTTCTTCTTCCTTATTTTTCACAATATGTTTAATAATTTCTCCATCCTCTTTTATTTCAAATGCGAATGTCTCTTCATTTATTACATATCCATTTGGTGCTATTGTTTCTTTATACGTGTACTTTCCGTATGGTAGTTTGAATTTCGCTATACCTTGCTCATTTGTTTTTCCTTTTACTACTTCTTTCCCTTGTTCATTGTAGATTGTAAATTCTGCGTTCGGTAACTTCGTATTTCCATCCGCTACATCTATTTTCGTTATTTCTAACTCACCTTCTACCTTCTTATCTTGAACGATATGTTTAATAATTTCTCCATTCTCTTTTATTTCAAATGCGAACGTCTCTTCATTTATTACATATCCATTCGGCGCTATTGTTTCTTTATACGTGTATTTTCCGTATGGCAGTTTGAATTTCGCTATACCTTG
>NZ_JAKUFR010000216.1:0-496 GCF_022663555.1 Bacillus cereus group sp. BfR-BA-01381 | reverse complement strand
ATATGAACAAAATCCATACACACCCCTACAAAATCAAGAACAACAATTTCAACAAAACGCATACGACACACGTCCAAATTATGAATATCCTCAAAATCCATATGTAGCACCGCAAAATCAAGAACAACAATTTCAACAAAACGCATACGACACACGTCCAAATTATGAATACCCTCAAAATCCATATGTAGCACCACAAAATCAAGAACAACAATTCCAACAAAACCCATACCCAACTCAACCACAACAACCGCAATACCAACAACAAATGTATCAACCAAACTACGACGCACGTGTCTCACCACCTAAACCACCAACAATCGATCCAACTCAACCACAAATTTTACCGCCTGGACCAACATTAGATATTACACAACCACAAATCTTACCACCTGGACCAATTACAGAACCGACACAACAACAAATTCAGCAAGTTGTCGGCACACAATTTTTGCCTTTAAAGAAACCTGTACTAGATTTCGTAAAACCTTGGGTA
>NZ_JAKUFR010000215.1:0-511 GCF_022663555.1 Bacillus cereus group sp. BfR-BA-01381 | reverse complement strand
AAATATACTTACATCTCAATTAATGATAACGGAAAAACTCCGTCTTTTCCTTCATGCCTATAAGCACTACGAAAAAGAAGCTCCAGAATTGTAATTCATACTTATATATGTGCTAATTTTCACCGACCATTAGCTCTCTGTAACAGGGATATAAGATACTACTGCGATTCTTTCAACGCGTATATGATGAAATTATGTAAAAGGACGGACGCAAAAAAGTCCCTATCGGAAAATCCGATAGGGACGATAAAAATCGCGGTACCACCCTATTTGTAAACAAGTAATTGTTTACCACTCACTTTAAGATAACGGAAAGATCCGTCTTTCTCTTCATGCATAAAAAGCATTACGGGAAAGAAGCTCCAGAATTGTAATTCACGCTTGTATATGTACTGATTTGCACCAACCATCAGTTCTCTGAGACAGGGATATAAGTCGCTACTGGTATTCCTTCAAAGCTGATATATAATTCGTTCAACTAAACTATGTTTTGTATTATAAAACTATATTA
>NZ_JAKUFR010000214.1:0-516 GCF_022663555.1 Bacillus cereus group sp. BfR-BA-01381 | reverse complement strand
GGCTTGCCTCTTGGGGTTGTAGGACATTCTATACGGAGTTACAAAGGAACGAGGTAGACGAAGCGACCTGGAAAGGTCCGTCGTAGAGGGTAACAACCCCGTAGTCGAAACTTCGTTCTCTCTTGAATGTATCCTGAGTACGGCGGAACACGTGAAATTCCGTCGGAATCTGGGAGGACCATCTCCCAAGGCTAAATACTCCCTAGTGATCGATAGTGAACCAGTACCGTGAGGGAAAGGTGAAAAGCACCCCGGAAGGGGAGTGAAAGAGATCCTGAAACCGTGTGCCTACAAATAGTCAGAGCCCGTTAACGGGTGATGGCGTGCCTTTTGTAGAATGAACCGGCGAGTTACGATCCCGTGCGAGGTTAAGCTGAAGAGGCGGAGCCGCAGCGAAAGCGAGTCTGAATAGGGCGTTTAGTACGTGGTCGTAGACCCGAAACCAGGTGATCTACCCATGTCCAGGGTGAAGTTCAGGTAACACTGAATGGAGGCCCGAACCCACGCACGTTGAAA
>NZ_JAKUFR010000213.1:0-558 GCF_022663555.1 Bacillus cereus group sp. BfR-BA-01381 | reverse complement strand
TGGGCCTTGTGCTCCCGTTCCCCCTGTCGCTCCTTGGATTCCTTGAGAACCTTGTGGGCCTTGAATTCCTTGTGGGCCGGTTGGACCTATGTCGCCTTGTGGGCCTTGAACCCCTTGCGGACCTTGATCTCCTGTGGCCCCCGTTACTCCTTGAATTCCTTGCGGACCTTGAACACCTTGGGGACCCGTCGGACCTATCTCTCCTTGCACTCCTTGGATTCCTTGCGGACCTTGTAAACCCGTCCCTCCGGTTGCTCCCGTTTCTCCCGTCGCTCCTGTCACTCCAGTTGAGCCTGTTGCCCCAGTATCTCCTGTTACTCCTGTCGCTCCAGTTGCTCCTGTTGGGCCAGGTGGTCCACCAGATGGACCTGTTACTCCCGCCGGACCTGATGGCCCCGTTGGGCCGGTCGGTCCGGCTGGTCCTCCAGATGGGCCTGTTATCCCTGTTGGACCTGTTACTCCTGTTGGGCCTGTAGTGCCTTCCCCTGTCGCACCTGTTGCTCCCGTATCTCCTGTTGCCCCAGTCGGACCTTGTATTCCTTGTATTCCTTGTGGACC
>NZ_JAKUFR010000212.1:0-590 GCF_022663555.1 Bacillus cereus group sp. BfR-BA-01381 | reverse complement strand
CGCCAGCTACTTACGTCACATTGACCGTATGTATTTTCACCTACTGCTACCACCGTGCCGTCTGATTTCAGGCCGACTGTATGTGCACAACCAGCCGCTATCGCTACAATATCTCGCCAATCACTTATATTACATTGACCATACTCATTCCACCCCACCGCCACAACGGTACCGTCTGATTTAAGTCCGATTGTATGATTCGTACCAGCTGCTATCGCTACAATACCTCGCCAGCCACTTACGTCGCATTGGTTATGTTTATCATTCCCCACTGCAATCACTGTGCCGTCCACTTTAAGGCCAACAGTATGAAGATACCCAGCCGCTACCGCTACAATATCTCGCCAGCTGCTCACATCGCATTGTCCATATCGATTATTCCCCACCCCCATCACTGTGCCGCCCACTTTAAGACCGACTGTATGCCAGTCACCCGCCGCCGTAGCCACAATATTTCGCCAGCTGCTTACATTACATTCTCCTTCTTTATTTCGCCCTACTGCCATTACCGTTCCATCCAGTTTAAGGCCAATGGTACGACGCCACCCAGCCGCTACCGCTACAATATTATGCCAGTCGTTCACATCACA
>NZ_JAKUFR010000211.1:0-621 GCF_022663555.1 Bacillus cereus group sp. BfR-BA-01381 | reverse complement strand
GGAATTCAAGGGATACAAGGAGAGATAGGTCCAACCGGTCCAGAAGGCCCAGAGGGACTTCAGGGTCCGCAAGGAATACAAGGTGTTCAAGGGCCAGTTGGAGCAACGGGTCCAGAGGGTCCTCAGGGGATACAAGGCATTCAAGGAGTGCAAGGAGCAACAGGCTCACAAGGTCCACAAGGAATTCAGGGAATCCAAGGTGTGCAAGGGATAACGGGAGCAACTGGAGCACAAGGAGCAACTGGAATTCAAGGGATACAAGGGGAAATAGGAGCAACAGGTCCAGAGGGCCCACAAGGAGTGCAAGGAGTACAAGGAGAGATAGGTCCAACCGGTCCAATGGGTCCCCAAGGAGTGCAAGGAGTGCAAGGAATTCAAGGAGCGACGGGCGCCCAAGGAGTGCAAGGTCCACAAGGGATTCAAGGAATACAAGGTCCGACGGGGGCAACAGGAGATACGGGAGCAACCGGACCGACAGGGGAAGGCACTACAGGCCCAACAGGAGTAACCGGTCCAACAGGGGTAACAGGCCCATCTGGAGGACCAGCCGGACCGACCGGCCCAACGGGGCCATCAGGTCCGGCGGGAGTAACAGGTCCATCTGGTGGACCACCTGGCCCG
>NZ_JAKUFR010000210.1:0-646 GCF_022663555.1 Bacillus cereus group sp. BfR-BA-01381 | reverse complement strand
TACGTATCAATCAGCACCAATTACGCAGCAGCCTGCTATGCAACAAACACAAAAAGAAGTGCAAGTAAAACCACAGAAGGAAATGCAAGTGAAACCACAAAAAGAAGTACAGGTAAAACCACAGAAGGAAATGCAAGTGAAACCACAAAAAGAAGTACAGGTAAAACCACAGAAGGAAATACAAGTGAAACCGCAAAAAGAGGTGCAAAAAGAACAGCCAATTCAAAAAGAAAAACCAGTTGAAAAACCGTCTGTTATTCAAAAACCACCTGTTATAGAAAAACAAAAACCAGCGGAAAAAGAAAATACGAAGTTTTCGGTAAATGTGTTACCGCAGCCGCCGCAACCACCAATAAAAACGAAAAAAGAATATAAAATTTCAGATGTAATTAAAAAAGGAAGCGAGTTAATTGCTCCTCAAATTAATAAAATGAAACCTAATAACATCATTTCTCCGCAAACGAAAAAAGATAATATAATATCACCACAAGTAAAAAAAGAAAATGTAGGAAACATAGTATCACCACAAGTAAAGAAAGAAAATGTAGGAAATATAGTATCACCGCAAGTGAAGAAAGAAAATGTAGGAAATATAGTATCACCACAAGTAAAGAAAGAAAATGTAGGAAATATAGTATCACCGCAA
>NZ_JAKUFR010000209.1:0-658 GCF_022663555.1 Bacillus cereus group sp. BfR-BA-01381 | reverse complement strand
GAAGTAATTGCGGAAGCGGAAGCACCAGAAGAAGTGGAAGTAATTGCGGAAACAGAAGCACCAGAAGAAGTGGAAGTAATTGCAGAAGCAGAAGAGTCAAAAGAAGTGGAAGTAATTACAGAAACAGAAGAGTCAGAAGAAGTGGAAGTAGTTGCAGAAGCAGAAGAGTCAGAAGAAGTGGAAGTAGTTGCAGAAGCAGAAGAGTCAGAAGAAGTGGAAGTAATTGCGGAAACAGAAGCACCGGAAGAAGCGGAACCTGTAGTACTTGAGGAAACGCAGCAAGAAATGGTGTTAAATGAAGCAATTGAACAAAAGAATGAATTCATAAGTGCTGCTGAAGCTGATGAACAAACGAAAAAAGATGTTCAAAGCTTTGCGGATGTTTTAATTGCAGAAGAAGCAGCGATTGTAGAAGAACAACCAGTTGTGGAAGAAGCAGTGATTGCAGAAGAACAACCAGTTGTAGAGGAAACAGCGATTGCAGAAGAACAACCAGTTGTGGAAGAAACACTGGTCGCAGAAGAACAATCAGTTGTAGAAGAAGCACCGATTGTAGAAGAACAACCAGTTGTACAAAAAGAAGAACCAAAACGTGAGAAAAAGCGTCACGTACCATTTAATGTTGTTATGTTGAAACAAGACAGAACGCGATTAATGG
>NZ_JAKUFR010000208.1:0-662 GCF_022663555.1 Bacillus cereus group sp. BfR-BA-01381 | reverse complement strand
GTATCAGATATAGAAACATCAGGACACCTGGAGCAAGATAACGTTTCGGAATATGAAACTGAAAATGGTGAAGGAGCCTCAAATCAAATTGCCAGTGTTGGACAGCTGAACTCTTCAGAAGGAACTTCAAATTCAACTGGAAAATCTGGTGAAATTGTACCATCATTGGATGAAAAACAAGGGGTAATTAATCCGTCTGGTATAGATCAGGAAAGTGGGAGTGAAAATGAATTTGTATTAAATGAAACGAATGGAAAGGAATTGACTTCAACAAAAGGGTTGGAGACAAAAAGTTCGACGAAAACGGAAGGTTTTAATTTAGAGGGAAGTCCAATTGGAAATGGTTCGACAAAAGTATCGTCAGTTGGTGAATTTAATATAGCGGAGCCTAGTGGAATGGGTGTAAATACTGAATCGATGAACGTTAATGATATTCAAGGTGCATCCGTCGAATCTTCGGGAGACTTGACGATGACAAGCCCAGATTCGCTAGAATCTTCCGGTTCGATTCCTGGACAAACTATGAATGGAAATAGTTTGGGAGAACAAGAGGTAAAAGGTCAATCTTTTGAAGGGAGCCAAGTCTTGCAAAGACAAGGGTCTTCGCAAGAGATTAAGGGAGCGATGGAAGCGAAGCCGTCAGAACATGTAGAGTCTTCGCA
>NZ_JAKUFR010000207.1:0-663 GCF_022663555.1 Bacillus cereus group sp. BfR-BA-01381 | reverse complement strand
ATGATGGCAGAGAGGTCACACCCGTTCCCATACCGAACACGGAAGTTAAGCTCTCTAGCGCCGATGGTAGTTGGGACCTTGTCCCTGTGAGAGTAGGACGTTGCCAGGCAAAATGGAGGATTAGCTCAGCTGGGAGAGCACCTGCCTTACAAGCAGGGGGTCGGCGGTTCGATCCCGTCATCCTCCACCATATATGTCGGAGGGGTAGCGAAGTGGCTAAACGCGGCGGACTGTAAATCCGCTCCTTCGGGTTCGGCAGTTCGAATCTGCCCCCCTCCACCATTCTTAATTAATGGGCTATAGCCAAGCGGTAAGGCAACGGACTTTGACTCCGTCATGCGCTGGTTCGAATCCAGCTAGCCCAGCCATTAAGAGCCATTAGCTCAGTTGGTAGAGCATCTGACTTTTAATCAGAGGGTCGAAGGTTCGAGTCCTTCATGGCTCACCATTTTAACAAAATATGCGGGTGTGGCGGAATTGGCAGACGCACTAGACTTAGGATCTAGCGCCTTTGGCGTGGGGGTTCGACTCCCTTCACCCGCACTTTTAATAAAATAACTCATACATGTCTTGCGGAAGTAGTTCAGTGGTAGAATACAACCTTGCCAAGGTTGGGGTCGCGGGTTCGAATCCCGTCTTCCGCTCCAATTTTCAATATGACAT
>NZ_JAKUFR010000206.1:0-673 GCF_022663555.1 Bacillus cereus group sp. BfR-BA-01381 | reverse complement strand
TCCTATAATACGTGTAACAAATAAAAGTGAATTAAGAATTTTCTAACTTTATATATTATATATGCAAAGAAGAGGAAAGTAGATGGTTATGATCGTTTCAGAGAGCTGCTCCTAGGCTGTGAGAGTAGTAACAATCGAATCATTGAAGATCACCTCGGAGCATCGCTTGCGAAAGGGAAACTGAGTAGAGAGCGACGGCATCGTCTCCGGTAAAAGGACGGGGGTCTAATTGGACCTACAGAGCTTATATTTCGCGAGAAGTATAAGGAAGCTGAGTGGTACCGCGAAACTCTCGCCTCAGCAATCAAAGCTACTAAATTGTAGTAGTTGATTGCTGAGGCGAGAGTTTTTATTTTTAAAAATAAAATAAGAGAATGTGTAGAAGAGGAGAGTAAATGATAAAAATTGTTTCAGAGAGCTACCCAGATGCTGTGAGGGCGGTAACAATTTCATCATTGAAGATCACCTCGGAGCACTACTTTTGAAAACTAGTAAAAAGTAGCGGAGTTGTTTCCGATAGAAAAACAAAAGTCTAATTGGACTTGCAGAGCTTATATTTCGTGAGAAGTGTAAGGAAGCTGAGTGGTACCACGATTCCCTCGTCTCAGCAATGGATCGCTACAAGTATGTATGTAATCGATTGTTGAGACGAGTATATTTTTAAGATTTATAT
>NZ_JAKUFR010000205.1:0-734 GCF_022663555.1 Bacillus cereus group sp. BfR-BA-01381 | reverse complement strand
TACATATAGATAACTTATTAAAAGGAGGATACATAATATGAAAGAGCAAGTATTACAAGTAACAAAAGGTGACTTCGTAGGATCAGCAAGTGGAGCAGTAGTATTAACAGCATTAATCGTATTTCTATCAAGCGTATTAGTATAATAGAAGTTTTGTAACAAAAGAAAAAGAGAGGAGAATGCAAAATGAAAGAGCAAGTATTACAAGTAACAAAAGGTGATTTCGTAGGATCAGCAAGTGGAGCAGTAGTATTAACAGCGTTAATCGTATTTCTATCAAGCGTGTTAGTATAATAAAAGTTTTGTAACAAAAAACAAATGAAGGGAGAATGAAAGAAATGAAAGAGCAAGTATTACAAGTAACAAAAGGTGACTTCGTAGGATCAGCAAGTGGAGCAGTAGTATTAACAGCATTAATCGTATTTCTATCAAGCGTATTAGTATAATAGAAGTTTTGTAACAAAAGAAAAAGAGAGGAGAATGCAAAATGAAAGAGCAAGTATTACAAGTAACAAAAGGTGATTTCGTAGGATCAGCAAGTGGAGCAGTAGTATTAACAGCGTTAATCGTATTTCTATCAAGCGTGTTAGTATAATAAAAGTTTTGTAACAAAAAACAAATGAAGGGAGAATGAAAGAAATGAAAGAGCAAGTATTACAAGTAACAAAAGGTGACTTCGTAGGATCAGCAAGTGGAGCAGTAGTATTAACAGCATTAATCGTATTTCTATCAAG
>NZ_JAKUFR010000204.1:0-738 GCF_022663555.1 Bacillus cereus group sp. BfR-BA-01381 | reverse complement strand
CCTGTTACTCCTGTTGGGCCTGTAGTGCCTTCCCCTGTCGCACCTGTTGCTCCCGTATCTCCTGTTGCCCCAGTCGGACCTTGTATTCCTTGTATTCCTTGTGGACCTTGCACTCCTTGTGCGCCCGTCGCTCCTTGTATTCCTTGTACTCCTTGCACTCCTTGGGGGCCCATCGGACCGGTTGGACCAATCCCCCCTTGAGCACCTTGCACTCCTTGGGGCCCCTCTGGACCTGTTGCTCCTATTTCCCCTTGTATCCCTTGAATTCCAGTTGCTCCTTGTACTCCAGTTGCTCCCGTTATCCCCTGCACACCTTGTATTCCCTGAATTCCTTGTGGACCTTGTGGGCCTGTTGCTCCTACAGGTCCTTGAATGCCTTGTATCCCCTGAGGACCCTCTGGACCCGTCGCTCCAACTGGCCCTGGCACACCTTGTATTCCTTGCGGGCCCTGAAGTCCCTCTGGGCCTTCTGGACCTGTTGGTCCTATATCACCCATCGGACCTTGTAGCCCTTGAACTCCCTGTGGGCCTGTTGCTCCTGATGGCCCTGGTACTCCTTGTATTCCTTGTGGACCTTGATCTCCTGTGGCCCCTGTTGCCCCTTGTGTCCCTATAGCCCCCTGTATACCTTGTGGACCTTGATCCCCTGTTGCTCCCGTTACTCCTTGAATACCCTGAACTCCTTGTATTCCTTGTTCACCAGTTACTCCCGTCGGACCAGGAATCCCTTGAATACCC
>NZ_JAKUFR010000203.1:0-849 GCF_022663555.1 Bacillus cereus group sp. BfR-BA-01381 | reverse complement strand
CCACTGTAATGGCATAACCGTACTATCAAAATTTGTTAAAGGTTGAATTACCTCTCTCGTATTCATATCATATATCTCTAATGTACTATCTTGTATATGGTTTCTATAGTAATCCTTCTCTCTTATGCTTGCTGAGTAACATATTTTGCTGCCCTCAGGAGAAAAGCAAACGCTCCCGCCCAACAACCTATCTACATTCATCTTTTGCAGTTCCTCAGCTTCAACATCTAATATATATAGATTACCATTCATATAATCGTTTAGGCTTGGTGTAGCCATACATACAACTTTTTTCCCATCATTTGAAATATCAAAGTCATGGATATAAAAATCCTTACCATCAGTTAATTGATAAACACCGTTAATCTCTCGTTCCTCTTTATCATTTTGTATCACTTTTTCTATTTCAATGTAGCATAAACAATTATTTTGATGTTCCTTACCTACATGTTGAAAATCTCCATATAGCTCCTTACGTTTCTTTATTTCCTCAAATTCTTTTGACTGTGTAATATAATAAAAACCTTTACCAGTATGATCCCATTTGAATGTACTGATCCCTTCTTCCTCATCAGTCATTTGAACCTCACTACAACCATCTATTGATTTAACAAAGATCTGATTTGTATTAGCCCCTTCACCACCCGGACTAAGGTATGCAATAGTCTTAGAATCTGGAGACCATAATGGATGCGTACTATCTATACCTCCAGTTGTTAGTGGGTAACTCTGCTCTTTATCCTTTTCATATATCCATACATGATTTCTATATATATTGTCTTTCCAGTTAGCTGTCCTCTTAACAAATGCTACATTTTTGCCATCATCGCTTATATTGGTACTTGATAA
>NZ_JAKUFR010000202.1:0-937 GCF_022663555.1 Bacillus cereus group sp. BfR-BA-01381 | reverse complement strand
TAGTAGAAGGGCTTCCTGAACATAATAGTAAGATAGTTTCTATAGATACAGATTGGATAAATATATCCAAAGAAAGTAGTAGAAACTTAGATGTTAATACTACTCCAGAAAGTTTAGCTTATATTATCTATACTTCAGGGTCTACAGGTAGACCAAAAGGGGTATGTGTTCCCCATAAAGCAATTAATCGATTAGTTTGTAATACAAACTATGTAACGTTTCAACATTCGGACAAAGTGGCTCAAGCTTCAAATACTTCTTTTGACGCAGCAACTTTTGAAATTTGGGGTGCTCTGTTAAATGGGGCTGGTATGGTTATTATTTCTAAAGATGTATTGTTAGCTCCTAGAGAATTCGCAACAATTATAAAAAAATATAAAATTAATATAATGTTTTTAACAACTGCACTGTTTAATCAATTTTCTAGGGAATTACCATCAATATTCAAATCAATGACAGTTTTATTTGGAGGAGAAGCTGTAGATGTAAAGTCTGTTAGAGAGGTATTAAAAAAGGGAAAGCCTAAGCGATTATTACATGTGTATGGACCAACTGAGAGTACTACGTTTACAACTTGGTATTTAGTTGAAAATGTTCCTGAGGATGCAACAAACATACCGATTGGACGTCCGATTGCAAACACAGAAGTATATGTATTAGATCGAAACCTCCAGCATCTGTCAATAGGAGTTCCTGGTGAACTGTATGTTGGAGGAGAGGGAGTAGCACGTGGATATTTAAATCAACCAGAGTTAACAGAAGAAAAGTTTATTCTTAATCCTTTTGTTTCAGATTCGAAAGCCCGTTTATACAAGACTGGGGACTTAGTTCGCTATTTACCAGATGGAAATATTGAATTTTTGGGTCGAATTGACAATCAAGTGAAAATCCGAGGTTTTCGAATTGAACTGGGTGAAATAGAAAATATATTAAGTGA
>NZ_JAKUFR010000201.1:0-1119 GCF_022663555.1 Bacillus cereus group sp. BfR-BA-01381 | reverse complement strand
GTTTCGACTACGGGGTTGTTACCCTCTACGACGGACCTTTCCAGGTCGCTTCGTCTACCTCGTTCCTTTGTAACTCCGTATAGAATGTCCTACAACCCCAAGAGGCAAGCCTCTTGGTTTGGGCTATGTTCCGTTTCGCTCGCCGCTACTCAGGAAATCGCATTTGCTTTCTCTTCCTCCAGGTACTTAGATGTTTCAGTTCCCTGGGTCTGTCTTCCTTATCCTATGTATTCAGATAAGGATACCATACCATTACGTATGGTGGGTTTCCCCATTCGGAAATCTTCGGATCAAAGCTTACTTACAGCTCCCCGAAGCATATCGGCGTTAGTCCCGTCCTTCATCGACTCCTAGTGTCAAGGCATCCACCGTGCGCCCTTTCTAACTTAACCAAACTAAAAATTAAAAAATATGAGCTACACTGTTATCTAGTTTTCAAAGAACATACATTTATATATGAGAGATAGTTCTCTCAAAACTGAACAAAACGAAACACGGAAACTTATATTGATGAACAGCGTTCATCAATTCTCCATAGAAAGGAGGTGATCCAGCCGCACCTTCCGATACGGCTACCTTGTTACGACTTCACCCCAATCATCTGTCCCACCTTAGGCGGCTGGCTCCAAAAAGGTTACCCCACCGACTTCGGGTGTTACAAACTCTCGTGGTGTGACGGGCGGTGTGTACAAGGCCCGGGAACGTATTCACCGCGGCATGCTGATCCGCGATTACTAGCGATTCCAGCTTCATGTAGGCGAGTTGCAGCCTACAATCCGAACTGAGAACGGTTTTATGAGATTAGCTCCACCTCGCGGTCTTGCAGCTCTTTGTACCGTCCATTGTAGCACGTGTGTAGCCCAGGTCATAAGGGGCATGATGATTTGACGTCATCCCCACCTTCCTCCGGTTTGTCACCGGCAGTCACCTTAGAGTGCCCAACTTAATGATGGCAACTAAGATCAAGGGTTGCGCTCGTTGCGGGACTTAACCCAACATCTCACGACACGAGCTGACGACAACCATGCACCACCTGTCACTCTGCTCCCGAAGGAGAAGCCCTATCTCTAGGGTTGTCAGAGGATGTCAAGACCTGGTAAGGTTCTTCGCGTTGCTTCG
>NZ_JAKUFR010000200.1:0-1191 GCF_022663555.1 Bacillus cereus group sp. BfR-BA-01381 | reverse complement strand
TGAATAGGGCGTTTAGTACGTGGTCGTAGACCCGAAACCAGGTGATCTACCCATGTCCAGGGTGAAGTTCAGGTAACACTGAATGGAGGCCCGAACCCACGCA
Source organism: Bacillus cereus group sp. BfR-BA-01381 (assembly GCF_022663555.1). Classification (NCBI taxonomy): domain Bacteria; kingdom Bacillati; phylum Bacillota; class Bacilli; order Caryophanales; family Bacillaceae; genus Bacillus; species Bacillus cereus group sp. BfR-BA-01381. Next base: position 1,088 of record NZ_JAKUFR010000200.1, on the reverse strand, counting down.
CGTTGAAAAGTGCGGGGATGAGGTGTGGGTAGCGGAGAAATTCCAATCGAACCTGGAGATAGCTGGTTCTCCCCGAAATAGCTTTAGGGCTAGCCTTAAGTGTAAGAGTCTTGGAGGTAGAGCACTGATTGGACTAGGGGTCCTCATCGGATTACCGAATTCAGTCAAACTCCGAATGCCAATGACTTATCCTTAGGAGTCAGACTGCGAGTGATAAGATCCGTAGTCAAAAGGGAAACAGCCCAGACCGCCAGCTAAGGTCCCAAAGTGTGTATTAAGTGGAAAAGGATGTGGAGTTGCTTAGACAACTAGGATGTTGGCTTAGAAGCAGCCACCATTTAAAGAGTGCGTAATAGCTCACTAGTCGAGTGACTCTGCGCCGAAAATGTACCGGGGCTAAATACACCACCGAAGCTGCGGATTGATACCAATGGTATCAGTGGTAGGGGAGCGTTCTAAGGACAGTGAAGTCAGACCGGAAGGACTGGTGGAGTGCTTAGAAGTGAGAATGCCGGTATGAGTAGCGAAAGACGGGTGAGAATCCCGTCCACCGAATGCCTAAGGTTTCCTGAGGAAGGCTCGTCCGCTCAGGGTTAGTCAGGACCTAAGCCGAGGCCGACAGGCGTAGGCGATGGACAACAGGTTGATATTCCTGTACCACCTCTTTATCGTTTGAGCAATGGAGGGACGCAGAAGGATAGAAGAAGCGTGCGATTGGTTGTGCACGTCCAAGCAGTTAGGCTGATAAGTAGGCAAATCCGCTTATCGTAAAGGCTGAGCTGTGATGGGGAAGCTCCTTATGGAGCGAAGTCTTTGATTCCCCGCTGCCAAGAAAAGCTTCTAGCGAGATAAAAGGTGCCTGTACCGCAAACCGACACAGGTAGGCGAGGAGAGAATCCTAAGGTGTGCGAGAGAACTCTGGTTAAGGAACTCGGCAAAATGACCCCGTAACTTCGGGAGAAGGGGTGCTTTCTTAACGGAAAGCCGCAGTGAATAGGCCCAAGCGACTGTTTAGCAAAAACACAGCTCTCTGCGAAGCCGTAAGGCGAAGTATAGGGGGTGACACCTGCCCGGTGCTGGAAGGTTAA
>NZ_JAKUFR010000199.1:0-1237 GCF_022663555.1 Bacillus cereus group sp. BfR-BA-01381 | reverse complement strand
CCGTTGAAACAACTCATAAAGATGGCCTACATTATTTCATATACCGCTGAACTCTCCCAAAATAGAAAAAAGAAAAGACGCTACATAGCGCCTTTTCTATGAACGAAACGGAAACACAAGTATAATCGTCGTTCCTTTTCCTAGTTCGCTATCGATGGAAATCGTTCCGTTATGAGCATGAACGAGCTGCTTTGTAATAGCGAGACCAAGTCCCGTTCCGATGTTGCTTTCTTCTGTATTTGTTCCTCTGTAATATCGCTCAAATAGAAGCTCTTTCGTTTTATCATCCATTCCTTTTCCGTTATCGGAAATAGATAGTGTAAATGAAGTAGCGTTTTGCGAAAGTTTTACGATGACGTTTGTCGTTTCGTTATTATGTTTTACCGCGTTTACGAGTAAGTTTTCGATAATACGCTGGAACCATTTTTCTTCAATAAAATATTGAATTTTGTTTGAGCTTGGTACAAATTCAATATTTTGATTTTGAAGTGTCGGATTATTAATGAATTGTAATAATACTTTTTGAACGAATTGATTCATTTCAATATTTACGTGTTGCGCAGGAAGACTGTTATTTTTTAATTGATACGTTAAGCTTAAATCATCAATTAATGTCGTCATATATTGAGATTTCTCTTTCATAACACTACCGAATTGTTGAATGTCACGATCAGTCCAGTTGTATTGCTTTGATTCTAGTAATAAAGCATAGCCATATATAGAGCTTAGTGGTGTTTTTAAATCATGTGTGAGACCGGTAATCCATTCCTCACGTGTTTGCTGCAGTACTTGCCTCATCGCATCATTTTTTTGGAGTGTAATAGAAAGGTGCTCTAGAGAATTTGTAACATCACTAAATAAGCGGAATGACCATTTTTCTTTACCAGATCGCCGGAACCTGACAGGTTTTCCTTTTTTATTAACGGGTTCTTCGTACTTTCCGCCAGCTATGTTTTTAAGCCAGCGCATCGCATGTAATAACGGTTTTCCAAATTTATTACCGTACCAAATAGAAAGAATAACTAAATAAACAAATACGATAAGAAGGATTAATCCGCATCCAATTAGAAACTTTTTAGCAAATACATCGTCTATTTCATCATCTGGGTAGTAGTGCTCATTTTTTGCAGTTATAACGAGAAGATGATTGCTATTTGTATCGTAAAAACTAGACGTGTTTTCTTTATGATTCCACGGTTCTTTTGCGTTAAGAGCAGCTTGTATGTCAGAAAACGTT
>NZ_JAKUFR010000198.1:0-1307 GCF_022663555.1 Bacillus cereus group sp. BfR-BA-01381 | reverse complement strand
CCTCTTCAACTTCTTTTGTTGGTTCTTTTTCTTCTTCTTTCGGTATTAATTTTTCTACTATATTCTGCATGACAATGCCACTATATAATATGCCAGTCTCATAATGATCTGCATCTAAATCAAATTCATATATTTTTTCCCCTAGCGTACTCCAAATAATTGCCTCATCAGTAAGCGTTCCACCTGCACTCTTTAGCGTAATCTTTTCAATTCGCTCTCCTTCTAAATCATATACAGGTATTTTCACTTCCTTATTTATTTCTGCATCATCTAAAATGACCTTTTGCCTTCTAACATCAATTGTTCCCCACTGACCTAATTGTATTAACGGCCTTACATCACGAATTTCATTTCCAGCCAATTTTAAACTAAGTAAGTCTAACATTGAGCCCAGAACCGATACATCTTTAATACGATTATCTGAAAGATTTAGCCACTGTAAATTTTTCAGTGTCGATAACGGTGTTGTATCTTCAATTTGATTATGAGATATATTTACAGCGTTTAATTGTTTCAAGTTTGAGATGAACTCAATATTTTTCAAGCCTACTCCTTCTAAAGTGAGGTCTTCTAAGTTAGTCATGTACTGTAAACCTGTTATATCTTTTATCTCTTTTCCTTTTTCTTTAAGTATCTCTAATTTTTTAATCTGTAATAAATCTTCTTTTGTTATAGGAGCATTTAGGTTCTTTCTACCCAAATTCTCTTTATTAATATGTTGTTGTAAAGTTTTATCGAGAATTACATTTTCCTGTTGTTCATTATCCTCTTTCATTGGTTCCTTTATGTCATCTAATCTTTCAACAACATTTTGAATTACTGTTCCATTAAACTTAATACGATTCTCTTCTGGCTTTATATCCAACATAAATTCATATATTTTTTCTCCAGCCGTACCCCATTTAACAGAACCATTATTAACTATTCCATCTTCACTCTTCAATCGAATCGTATTAAGTGGCTCTCCTTGTAAATTATAGATAGGTATTTTAACTTCCTTATTTTTTTCTACATCATCTAAAAAGATTTTTTGTCTTTGAATATCGATATACATTCTTTTTCCTAGCTCTTGAACAGGTCTAACATCACGAATTTCATTTGAACCTAACTTTAAATCATATAAACCTGTTAAGTAACTAAGTGGCGTTATATCTGAAATAAAGTTTTCTTCTAAATTAAGTGATTGTACAGTAGACAATCTGGATAAAGGTTCGATGTTTTCTAATTCATTTTTAGCAAGATCTAACTCTACTAATTTTTTCATTGATGTAATATGTTCAATATTAGTAAGTCCATTGTTACTTAAA
>NZ_JAKUFR010000197.1:0-1419 GCF_022663555.1 Bacillus cereus group sp. BfR-BA-01381 | reverse complement strand
TTCTCTTCGGCTTTTAGCTTTTCTTCAGCTTTTTGTTTAGCGAGAATTTCTTGTTTTTCCTGTGGTGTCATGTTCATGTTAACTACAATTAATGAAATAATAGATAAAATAAAGGCTATACCTGTAAACTTAAAATATTTCTTAGTGTTTGGTTTCTTTTTTAAGCGAAATACCAAAGATGTGATTAATAAAATAAACGTGGCTAGCATTGCTATTGCAAATAGAAATGAGAAAAATATTTTCATTTATGTAGCTCCTAACTTATAAATTTGTATTTTAAATTCATATTAATAACTTTTTAAACTAGCAAAACTTTCTGGAATTCCATAGATCTCAGCTATTTCTTGAATTGATAGATTTGTATCTTGATATTCAGAAATCATTTCATCAGGTAATAAGAGTTCGACTGCAAATGTATTTGCTTCGATCTCTAATCGATCTACAGAAAAAAAGGTTTTATTTCGTAAAAATGGAGTATTAGCTTTTGGGTGTAATAGAGCATGTCCTAGTTCGTGAGCACAGACAAAGCGTTGTGTGGTTTCATTAATCCTATTATTAATATGAATGAATTTAAAGCGTTTATAAGTGTTGTAAAAACCAAGAGTATTTCCAAGGTCTTCAAACAACACTATAATATCTTTTCGTTTAGCAATTTCAAAGGGGTTTGTTGTGCCGTGTTTTTTTACGATTTTCATTACGTAGTCTTTAATTTTCATTTCTCGCTCCGTTCAATCTTTTTTATACTTGTTTGGAGTGAATTTTTGTTTTGCTAATTGTTTTGCCATGCGCATAGAGTTTTCTAGAGAAATACGAATCATTTCTTTTGTGTGTTCGTCTATTGGTTCTCCGTCAAACATTAAAGCATCTTCGCTATTTTCTAAGTCTTTTAAAGTCTTTTCTAAGTCACGAGCGATATCACGAGTATCTTTTTTGTTTAAATCAGGAAGTGCATTAGACATCCTTGATTCATCTTCTCTTCCTAATAAATAATCTGTTGTTACTCCTAAAACATTTGCTAAATCTTTTAGCATTTCGTTTGAGGGAGTGCTATGACCATTCTCATAGTTACTAATGGTGCCTTTAGTGGTATTTACTTTATCGGCTAATCCTTGCTGAGTGAGCTTACGCGTTTTACGCATCTCTTTTAATCTTTGTCTCAACATTTTTAGCACCTCCCGTTAATAAAAAGTACAAAGATATTGTACCTTATAAAGATGGATTGTAAAACTTTGTACAAGATAATTGTACAAATATATTGACGTACAAGAATCTTATACATATAATGAAAGTACAAAATACTTATACAAGGAGCGAGACAGTGAACAAAAATATCAAATTAATTAGAGCTAGGAAAAAAAGCAAGTTAACGCAACAAGATCTTGCAAAAAGAATGAAAGTTACAAAATCTACAATAAGTAA
>NZ_JAKUFR010000196.1:0-1476 GCF_022663555.1 Bacillus cereus group sp. BfR-BA-01381 | reverse complement strand
ATTCATTTTATTGTTTTGTTAATGTTAAGTGTAAGTTTTGTCGTATATGTACCAAAAGAAGCATATGGATCCACGACTAACTTAGAAGGTCTAGGAGATATATCGCGTTATAATGCTGTTGTCTTTGGTAACCATAAAGCAATAGGTGGCGACATTGAAGGAGCAATTGCAGTTCAAGGTGATATGGATGCATCGGGGTATACGATTGTAGGTGCAGCAGCAGGAACATCTAATATAGTAGGTGAAAAATGGGTTGATGAGGGATATCCGTCCTTGTTATTGTCTGGAAAACTAAAAAAATCAAGAGAAGAGTCTTTTATCATTCAAAACGGAATAGTCGTAATGACAAAAGAGAGTGATCCAGATCGCATCATACAATCTTCTTATGATCGTATCGTTTATAAAGAAAAACTAGAAATTGACGCGAAATTTAATGAATTTCGCAATATAGTGAACCAAGTTAGTAAAAATGCAGGTCAATATAAAACGAATACCCCAATTCCAAATATGAGTCATGGAATTGGAAAAGATATAAACAATCCTAATATTTATGTTTCATCAGAATTGACAGGGAAAATCAGTGTAGATATAAGAGATGTATTTTTGCCCAATGCTAAGGATAAAGATTTTATTGTAATGTATTCAGATGCAATAGAGGTTGCATTTAAAAATGGGTCTATTCTATATGACACGAACAATATTGGAAAGGCTACAGATATAGTTCCTACATCACAACCATATTCGCCTAATTCCCCGTTTACTGAGCTATATGGGAAAATGATTTGGGTTTTTCCAAATGCGAAAAAAATTACAACAGAGGGATATGGTGTCGTTGGGAGTGTGTTTGCTCCCAATGCTGTATTAGAAACAAAAGGCGGTTCGATTAATGGACAAGCATTTGTCGGTGCGGTACAACAAACTGGTGGATTTGAATTTCACAATTTTAAATTTAACTGGCAACATTGGAACAAGCCTAGTACAGGAAAAGTGAAAATAAAAAAGGTTGATAGTAATAATGATAATAAAAAATTGGTGGGAGCAAAGTTTAAAATTGAAGATTTAAATGAGAAAATAGTTGGAGAACTAGTAACAAATGAAGAAGGAGAAGTGATATCAAAAGACTTACCAATAGGAAACTATACCTTAGTGGAAGTAGAAGCGCCTAAAGGTTATGAATTATTAAAGGATAAAATAACTGTAAAAATAGAAAAAGATGCAGTGGTAGAAATTAAAATAGGAAATAAGAAATTGCCCGATCCAATGGGGAAAATGAAGCTTGTGAAAGTAGACATAAGTGATAAAAATAAAAAACTAGCAGGAGCAAAGTTTAAAATTGAAGATTTAAATGGGAAAATAGTTGGAGAACTAGTAACAAATGAAGAAGGAGAAGTAATATCAAAAGACTTACCAATAGGAAACTATACCTTAGTGGAAGTAGAAGCACCAAAAGGCTATGAATTAGTAAAAGATAAAATA
>NZ_JAKUFR010000195.1:0-1504 GCF_022663555.1 Bacillus cereus group sp. BfR-BA-01381 | reverse complement strand
GAGCAGCTCTCTGAAACGATCATAACCATCTACTTTCCTCTTCTTTGCATATATAATATATAAAGTTAGAAAATTCTTAATTCACTTTTATTTGTTACACGTATTATAGGACGTTGTTCTTTTCATTGTCAACATGTTTCCGGAATTTTTTTAATAAGATACACATTTTCGAATCTTTTTTATTGCGAAACAAAAGTTTTTGTATAATACTATATAAAACATATATATTTAGGAGGATTACAGCAATGTCCGAAAAAACATACGAAATCGCAACCTTTGCAGGCGGTTGCTTTTGGTGCATGGTAAAGCCATTTGATGAACTTCCTGGTATTCATAAAGTACGTTCTGGCTATGCAGGTGGTCATGTAGAAAACCCAACATATGAACAAGTAAAAGCTGGAACATCTGGTCATTTAGAAGTTGTACAAATTACATTCGATCCTTCTATTTTTCCGTATAAAAAATTACTAGATTTATATTGGCCACAAATCGATCCAACTGATGATGGCGGACAATTCTTTGACCGCGGTCCCTCTTATCGCACCGCTATTTTTTATCATAACGAAACACAAAAAGAGCTTGCTGAAAAATCAAAACAAGCTCTTGCAGAAAGCGGTATGTTTAAAGAGCCAATCGTAACTGAAATTCGCCCAGCTGCACCTTTTTATGAAGCCGAGGAATACCACCAACATTTCTATAAAAAGAACCCAGAGAAATATGCTACTGAGCAAAAAGAATCTGGCCGTGAAGACTTTATAAAAGAAAATTGGCAAAAAAAATAATAAAAACGCATCGTGCTTTTTAGTACGGTGCGTTTTTATTTTTGATAAAAGTACCATACAATGATAAAAACAACAGCTGTTAATGCCCAAAGTACTATCTTGTTTTTCACCCTACTCTTTTTCTGATTCATTCCATCCCCCCCCTAGTAACAATTAAGCATAGTCAAGACTTCTTTTGTTCAATTGTCCACTGGATAAAAGTAAATAAATCCTTACATATTCTTATAATAAAACCACCAATAATTCCAATTGCAATTGAAATTACTAACATCTGTCCAAAACTAAAAGAATTTGTATATGTTATGTAGAGAACGATACATATAAGTAAAACATCCGGTAAAGAAAGTAAAAACCTTTTAAACATTCCTTTTTCTCCCCTTTACTTTATTTATCTCTTCTACTGTCAACTTTGCAATAAAGTTTGTTCAAAAATTCCATTTAGACAATCATTTTACGAAAAACAATAAGAATCCCTTTTCAAAAGGGATTCTTATTCAGCAGATTTAAGTTTAATTATTTTCTACATATCCTATTCCATAATTACTCCTAAATAGAATAATATTACTAATGATTTATTGTAAATTGACTATTTTCCAGGCAACAGGATGTTACGCCAGCTACTTACGTCACATTGACCGTATGTATTTTCACCTACTGCTACCACCGTGCCGTCTGATTTCAGGCCGACTGTATGTGCACAACCAGCCGCTATCGCTACAATA
>NZ_JAKUFR010000194.1:0-1505 GCF_022663555.1 Bacillus cereus group sp. BfR-BA-01381 | reverse complement strand
TTTTTTATTTACAGGTAAAATATTACAAAAGTTTGCTAAAACTAAACTTTTATAATAAAATGTGATTAATAAAGTTGTTTACTTATTTATAAGAAAATAATCTATTTGAATTTATATAAAAGGGTGAAATGGTTATGCGTGGAGAAAGGGTTAAAGCTTTACGAAAAATGAAGGGTTGGACACAAGATGAACTTGGAGCAGCGGTTGGATTAAAAAAAGCTACTATATCTGGAATTGAAAATAACAAACGTGATCGTGGCGAAAGATCTGTATCTAAATTTGCAGAGGTTTTTGGTTGTACTGCAGATTACCTTCTAGGATTTTCGGACGATCCTGCTCTAAACAGTGAACAAAATACCCGATTAAAAAAAGATTTCGATGAAATATATAATAAATTAAAAGAACTTCCAGAAGCTGAACAAGAAATGTATTTAAGAATGATTAATTCATTTATAGATGCGAACAAAAAATGATTGGTAGCACGTAGCTATCAATCATTTTTTGTTTTAATAGCAAGTGATTCCTTAATATTTTCAATACTCCCTTTTGCATTTTCATTATTTTCCCCTAGTAATAACAATTCCCAAAGTTTAGATGCTATTTCCTCTGTTGTATTTGATACCGCTTTTGTTGTTAATACTGCATTCATTACTTTTCCCCCTAAAACATCCTTTGTATTTTTGTAAATAAATGTAATTATTTCTGTTTTTATCAAAGTATAAAAAAACGGAAAGCTCTTTAAACGCACAAATGCGACCGTCTACTGAAAGACGATCGCATTTAAACTTACTTTTTTATAGTTAATTACTTTTTTACCATCCACCTGGATCTTCGCTATACATAACGATTGGTGCTTTGGCTTCCTGCTTAGGTTCTTTTACGTCTGTGGCAGAATTCAATAAGAAACCACCGAGAACGGCTAGTACTGGAATTAGAGCTAAGATTTTTTTCATATTTATCCACCTGCCTCATGACTGATAAGTTAATTATACCATTTTTTCAAACTTCACCCAAGTACATTTTTGGTAATTGAGCATAAAAAATATCATTTTTTTGGAGCAAACATTCATGTGCCTTCATCATTAATGCTCTATCATTTCTAGCAAGTGCTAGATACACCATTTGGATTCCGCTAAGTTCACCGTTGCTTTCTTTTAGTCCCATTAATATTCTTTCGCCTTCTTGCTTGTTCCCTAATTTAATTTGAAGTAAAGCCTGTTCAGCTTCATGAATTTCACCAATTGTATCTATTTCTTTCATATGGATAATCTTTAAAAAGGCCAGGTTATGCAGAAACATATTTCTTTTCTCTTTAATGCCTTCGAAATCACCAATCTCATCCAAAGTATTATACGCTTTGGTTAAATAGTGCTTTGCCTTTTCGTAGTTTGAGAACATAAAAGTCTCTCCTTTCTTAAAATACGCAATTGCTCTAGGCAGTATTAAGAAAGGGTTCAACTCACATTCCCCTAATATTTCATCACATATGGATCTAGCTTCTTTAA
>NZ_JAKUFR010000193.1:0-1538 GCF_022663555.1 Bacillus cereus group sp. BfR-BA-01381 | reverse complement strand
GGATGTATTTCTTCCACTAATTTCTCGAATGGGACATCCTGATGAGCGTAAGCTTCTAAAGAAGTCTCTCGTATAAGCTTTAAAACCTCTCTAAATGTCTTATCTCCTGATAACTTCGTACGTAAAGGTAATGTATTGACAAAAAAACCTACTAAACCTTCAATTTCACTTCTATTACGGTTTGCGATTGGTGAACCAACTATGATATCCTCTTGTCCTGTATATCGATAAAGCAGCGTTTTAAATGCGGCTAGTAAGGTCATAAATAATGTTGTGCCTTCCTGTTTGCTTAAACTTCTTACTTTTTGAGTAAGTTGTTTCGAAAGAACAAGCCGTTCAATTGATCCTTGATATGTTTGTTTGACTGTCCTAGGACGATCAATCGGTAAATTTAGTACGGGAAGTTCCCCACCTAGCTGTTCTTTCCAATAAGCAAGCTGTTTTTCCAAAGTCCCTGCCTGTAACCAATCACGTTGCCATACTGCGAAGTCTGCGTATTGGATTGATAATTCCGATAAAGACGAAGATCCTCCAGAACAAAAATCCTCATACAGTGTTGATAGTTCTTTTATAATTACATCCATTGACCAGCCATCTGAAATAATATGGTGCATATTTAACATTAATATATGTTCTAATTCATCCAGCTTTATTAGACATTCACGGATTAACGGCCCTTTATTTAAATCAAACGCCCGATGGGCTTCTTTCTTTATTAATTCATTTTTTTCGTATTCCTTTTTTTCTTTTACTAATTTTGTTAAATCAATTACCTCAATGTTCTTTTGTTGAAATGGCATAACCACTTGAACTGGCTTGTCTTCAACCTCCTTAAATACAGTTCTAAGGATTTCATGTCGACGAATAATTTCATTTATACTCTGATTTAATGCCTGTACATTTAATGTTCCTTTAAAGGATATAGCTGCAGGAATATTATAAGAAACATTCCCTGGCTCTAACTGATCCAAAAACCATAGTCGTTGTTGCGCAAATGATAAAGGTAAGTTTTCCTCTCTCGTTACAGGTTGGATAGGTAAACTCTGAGAATATGAACTATCTCTTTTCATTTTTTCTATATTATTCAGGATTCCCGCTACAGTTGGATCTTCAAAGAATGTTCGAAGAGGTAAGTCTATTTGTAACACATCACGTATTCTTGATGTCACTTGTGTCGCTAGTAATGAATGCCCTCCTAAATCGAAAAAGTTATCATAAATACCAATTTTCTCAATTTTTAAAATACCACTCCATATATCTACTAAAAGTTCTTCAATTGGACTACGTGGTCCAACATATGTTACTTCTAATCCTAGGTTTATTTGGTCAGGCTCTGGTAATAACTTTTTGTCGACTTTCCCATTAGCATTCAATGGGAAAGAGTCCATTAATACAAATGCAGTGGGAATCATATATTCAGGTAACTTTTCTTTCAGATAATTCCTTAGTTCAAACACAGATAACTCATATTCCTGTTTTAAAATTACATAACCTACCAAATATTTATCTTTAGTTTCCTTATCAATGCGTGCCATAAC
>NZ_JAKUFR010000192.1:0-1650 GCF_022663555.1 Bacillus cereus group sp. BfR-BA-01381 | reverse complement strand
GTTTCCGCCTTGGTTATCGTTTCCGCCTTGGTTATCGTTTCCGCCTTGGTTGTCGTTTCCGCCTTGGTTGTCGTTTCCGCCTTGGTTGTCTAACGGTTTAATGCTATCTTTATCAAATGCAAATTGAATGTCGTAGAAATGGTGATAATTCATTGAATCGATATCTACTTTTACTTTTGCATTTAACTTTTTAGATAAATCGTCTACTTTCACTTCCACTACGCGTGTATCAGCTTTTTTATCTTCACTTAATACACCTGCATCAACAAACGAACCATCTTTCTCAAATTCAAACTTTGTAATCCATGAGCTATTCGTTAATGTGAATGATACGTATTTTTTACCATCTTTCACCTTTAACACACCTGGACTCTTTGTATACGTGTTCATCATTGAAATTTCATCTGTTTGATCTTTTAAAGCTTTGAAATTGATGCTGTATTCGCCGTCTTTAATTGTTTCAACATTCGGCTTCTCTACTTCTGGTTTCTCTACTTCTGGTTTCTCTACCTCTGGCTTCTTATCACCATCTGGTTGCTTTTCTTCGTTTTTAATTGGCTCAAGTTTATCTTGTTCAAATAAAAGTTGTACATCATGCGTTTGCTTATAATTTCTTGATGCCATTTCGATAAATACTTTTGTATTTAGTTTTTTTGATAAATCGTTTACTTCAAACTCTACTACTCTTGTATCTTTTGCTTTGTCTTCACTCACTACTTTTGCATCAACAAATGCACCATCTTTTTCCGTTTGGAAATTTTTAATTAATGAGCTACTTGTTAGTGTTACAATTGCCTTTTTCTTACCGTTTTCTACTTTTAATACTCCTGGATTTACCATGTAAGTATTCATCTTAGATTCTTCATCTGTCTTATCTTTTAACACTTTAAATGGAATACTATAATTCCCATCGTTAATTGTGTTAGAATTGGGTTGTTGATCTGGGTCAGGCTTTTGGTCGGGCTTCTGACTTGGATCCGGTTTTTCATTTGGATCTGGCTTATTAGCTGGGTCCTCTTTTTCATTTGGTTGTTCCACATGAATCGGTGTAATACTATTTTGATCAAATGCAATACGAACGTCGTACTCATGATGATAATTTAAAAAATCAATATCTACTTTTACTTTTGCATTTAATACCTTCTCTACATCTTCTACATCAAATTCTACTACTCTTGTATCTTTTTCTTTATCTTCACTAATTACATTTGTCGCAACTAGCTTACCTGCTTTTTCTGTTTCAAACTTCGTAATCCATGAACTATTCGTTAATGTAAAGGATACTTTCTTTTTCCCATCCTTCACTTTTAAAGTTCCTGGACTTACAGAGTATTGATTCATCATAGATTCTTCATCTGATGTATCCTTAAGAACTTTGAAACCGATTGAATATTCACCGTCAGCTAGTTGGCTTGCTGCTTGAACTGCAAGAGGTTGTAATGTTGATACGAATGTAAATATCATTAAACACATCGCAACAACAATTTTAAGATATCTATTCAATGGAATAACGCTCCTTTATTTAGTTTTGACGTACTTTACGAATTAAGAAAACACCTGAAATAAGAATTAGCGTTGCAAACAATCCAATACGTGCTTCATCGCCGGTTTTGGGGTTATCTGTTTTTTCAGCTTTTCCATTTTCATTTT
>NZ_JAKUFR010000191.1:0-1897 GCF_022663555.1 Bacillus cereus group sp. BfR-BA-01381 | reverse complement strand
AATCCAACGACACCACCAACAGGTGAAGGGAATAATGGAGAAAATCCGACGACACCACCAACAGATGAAGGTAATAATGCAGGATCTGGACAAACTACAACGGATAATCAAAATGCAAAAGAAACAACAACTGTAAGTGAAAAGAAAGAAGAACGTGATTTACCGAAAACAGGTACAAGTGTTGCTTCTACAATTGGAGCTGGATTGGCATTTATTGGAGCTGGATTCCTTCTGTTATTTAGAAGAAAAAAAGCAAATAGATAGTGGAGAAATATAAAAAGGATTACCGATTCAGGTAATCCTTTTTAATATATTATGAAAGTGTTACTGCTTTTTCTTTCTTCCATGAAAGGCCAAATCCAGTAAAGCCGACGATAATCGTTACGACTGGACAAGCTAAGCAGAAGATTGCGAATGGAACGTAATCAAAAGTTGGAACGCCAAGGACGTTCGATAAGAACACGCCACTTACTCCCCATGGTACGAGCGGGTTAATAACTGTACCTGCATCTTCTAATACACGTGATAAATTACGACGTTCTAAACCGACTTCATCATATTTATTAGCGAATGCTTGTCCTGTTAAAACGATAGATAAGTACTGCTCACCAAGTAAGAAGTTCACACCGATTGCAGTTGAAGCAGTAGAAATAATTAAGCGTGTGCTAGTTTTTACGAAGCTAGAGATGATATTCATTAGCTGCGTAATAATACCCATTCCTTGTAATAATCCTCCCATACAAAGAGCTAGGAAAATAAGAGCGATTGACATCATCATACTTTGCAGGCCACCGCGAGATAATAAGCTATCAATATCTTTCATACCAGTTTTAGAAACGTAACCGTCTTGCATAATTTTCATTAAATCAGTTAAAGAAGTACTAGGTTTAAATATAAAGAGGATAATGATTCCTACTATAATTCCAGCAAGTAATGTTGGAACTGCTGGAACTTTTTTAAATGCGAATAGGAACAGTAATAAAATTGGAATAAGTGTAAAGATAGAAATCGTTGCATTTTTCTCTAATGCGCTAATGAAGTTTGTGAAGTCAACGTCTCCACTAGTACCGCTTCCTAAAATGAAAAATGCGATAAAAGCAATAATGAAAGCTGGAACTGTTGTCCAAAGCATGTTACGAATATGCTCAAATAAATCTACACCCGTTACAGCTGGCGCTAAGTTTGTTGTATCAGATAAAGGAGACATTTTATCTCCAAAGAATGCACCAGAAATAATTGCACCAGCGATTAGAGCAGGATCGTATCCGAGAGCACTACCCATGCCCATAAAGGCAAGTCCTACAGTTGCGGCAGTTGTAAAGGCACTACCGATACTTGTTCCAACAATTGCACAAACAACAAAAACAGTTGGAATGAAAATTTTTGGAGATACAAGCTGGAAGCCGTATACCATTAAAGTTGGAATTGTTCCAGCAGCGATCCAAACACTAATTAATACGCCTACAAGTAAGAATATAAAAATAGATGGAATACCAGCTGAAATACTACTTATCATTCCTTTTTCCATCGTAGACCAATCAATTTTTTTCATAAATCCAAATGCTAATAAAAGAACGATACCAAATAAAATTGGGATGTGTGGTGAAACTTCTAATTTGATAACACTAAAGCCAATGCAGAAAAAGATAAATACTGTTAAAAGAACAGATTCAATTTTTGAAACCATTGTTTTCCCCTCCTAAGTAATCTAAAATAGCTCTTTTTTATATAAAATTCGCCAATATTGTTTATTTCCTTCTAAATTTTAGAATTTTGTGACAAATTACCAGTAATTGTTGTTTCTTTAATATGATACGGAAATGATTGGATAAAAAAACGTCCCTGCATATAATTATGCAGGGACGAAGAAATCGCGGTACCACCCTAGCTTGTGAAA
>NZ_JAKUFR010000190.1:0-2054 GCF_022663555.1 Bacillus cereus group sp. BfR-BA-01381 | reverse complement strand
TAGCAGGAGAGGAGAAAGAAAAATGCTCGGAGCAATTATCATCTTAATTACATTTGTAGCGGGGCAGTGTATTGCGCATTATTCAAAATGGGTACAAAGTAAATCTTTATTAGTTTTACTACTAGTATCAATTGTATTTATCGGTAGTTCAATGGGTGCCTATGTAATGCTAAGCTTACAATCACCGTACGTAATTATTGTACCAACGATTTTATGTGCAACATGTTTATCTGCAAAATATAGATTTACGAGCATGGCATTAATACAACGTGTGAAGGAGATGCAAAAGCATGGAGCGTAAATTAGGAATTTCACTTTATCCAGAGCATTCAACGAAGGAAAAAGATATGGCATACATTTCGGCAGCGGCACGCCACGGTTTTTCAAGAATATTCACATGCCTATTGTCTGTGAATCGTCCGAAAGAAGAAATTGTAGCTGAATTTAAAGAAATTATTCATCATGCAAAAGATAATAATATGGAAGTTATTTTAGATGTAGCTCCGGCTGTCTTTGATCAGCTTGGTATTAGTTATAGTGATCTATCATTTTTCGCAGAGTTAGGTGCAGACGGTATTCGATTAGATTTAGGGTTTGACGGATTAACTGAAGCGAAAATGACGAATAACCCGTATGGCTTAAAAATTGAGCTAAACGTAAGTAACGATATTGCGTACTTAGAAAATATTCTTTCGCATCAGGCAAATAAGTCAGCTTTAATTGGTTGTCATAACTTTTATCCGCAAAAATTTACTGGACTTCCATACGAATATTTCATTCGCTGTAGTGAACGCTTTAAAAAACATGGTATTCGCACGGCAGCGTTTATTACGTCACATGCAGCTAACATCGGTCCATGGGATATTAACGACGGATTATGTACATTAGAAGAGCATCGTAACTTACCGATTGAAGTACAAGCGAAACATTTATGGGCGACAGGGCTTATTGATGACGTTATTATCGGAAATGCTTATGCAAGTGAAGAAGAGTTAGAGAAACTAGGAAACTTAAATCGTTACATGTTACAGTTAAAAGTACACTTTGTAGACGAGGCGACTGAAGTAGAGAAGAGAGCCACGCTACAAGAATTACATGTAAGACGCGGCGATATAACAGAATATATGGTACGTTCTACAGAAGTACGTAAGAAATACAAAGACTATGACTTCCCGGTGCGCGAAAGTGTACGACAGGAAAGAGGGCAAGTTGTAATTGGAAACAATTCATTTGGTAAGTATAAAGGTGAACTACAAATCATTCTAAAAGAAATGCCGATAGATGAACGAAAAAATATTGTCGGTACAATTGCAGAAGCAGAGTTATTCTTACTAGATTATGTAGGAGCTTGGACGCAGTTTACTTGTGTGGAATAAGGAAGAGAAGGAGAGGATGCTGTGGCATCCTCTTTTTTCTGTTGAAATAGAATTGGACGGGAGTGAAGAAGAAAAATATGAGAATCATAAAAAAGTCAGCCTCAACAATGAGACTGACTTTTTTATACGAACTAGTTTAATACTTTAACTGTAACTGTTTTACGTCCCCAGCTACTTGATGAACCTTTATCTGGCATTAAAACGTCGATTTTATTACCTTTAATAGCTCCACCAGTATCACCAGCGATTGCTACTCCGTAACCTTCAACCCATACTTTTGAACCTAATGGAATGACACTTGGATCAACTGCAATAAGTTTCATGTTGGGATTAGCTGTTAAGTTATGACCTAAAGCTGATTTTACTTGGTCGCCTGCTTTATAACCATTTTCAAGTGGATCTGCTGTGTAAGCTGTTGCTACAACGCGTAACTCACGAGAAGATGATGGTGCACTTGTTTCAGTTTCTTTTGCAACAGGTTGTTGTGTAGCTGGTTTTTGAGCTTTAGCCGCTGCTTCAGCTTCTGCCTGAGCTTTAGCTGCTTCACGAGCCTTAGCTGCCTCCTGAGCTTCAGCTTCTGCCTGAGCTTTAGCTGCTTCACGAGCTTTAGCCGCTTCCTGAGCTTTAACTGCTGCTTGAGCTTCAGCTTCTGCCTGAGCTTTAGCTGCTTCACGAGCT
>NZ_JAKUFR010000189.1:0-2131 GCF_022663555.1 Bacillus cereus group sp. BfR-BA-01381 | reverse complement strand
TAATAAGATAACAATATAGAAAAAAGATGGTTTGGGGGAATTTAAAATGACTGATATGCAAACTCCATTTGCGTTAATTTTACATGGTGGCAACGCGAGAAGCGCGTCACTTGAAGCAATTGCTTTTGCAAGACAAGGAGATTTTGAGAATGCGAGTGAAAAGATGACACTTGCTAGGGAAGAAATTTCAGCAGCTCATCGTATTCAAACAGACTTAATTCAAGAAGAAGCAAGAGGAAATCATGCAGAAATCAGTTTACTGTTAGTGCATGCACAAGATCATTTAATGAATGCAATTACAGTGAAAGAACTTGCTGAAGAATTTATCACTCTTCATAAACGAATAGAAGAGAAAGTGACAGTATAAGATGTACATTTTATTATGTTGTGCAGCAGGCATGTCAACGAGTATGGTTGTAAGAAAAATGCAAGAAGAGGCAATGAAACAAGGGAAGGGTTATAAAATTAAAGCAGTTGATTCAGAACTTGTGAAACTGGAAATAAAAAATGCTGATGTTGTTTTAATTGGTCCGCAAGTGAAATATTTATTTCCAGCCGTAGAGTTTCTTGCAAATTCATACAATATACCAGTTGCGATTATAGACCAACGAGATTATGGCATGTGTGATGGTTTGAAAGTACTGAAACAAGCAGAACAATTAGTTTTAGCATAATTATATTTTTTTAAATATAAACATTATAATGTTATAACTTTATTTCATCCTTTCATAGAAAAGAGAAAGAGGAGGGGTTTTGATGAATGGTTTTATGAGTTTTATGGAACAAAAGATTATGCCAACAACACAAAAGATTGCCGGACAGCGACATTTATTAGCAATTCGAAACGGAGTTATTTCTACATTGCCGTTAACGATTGTCGGATCATTTTTCGTTATCTTTTTAAACTTACCAATTGATGCATATATGGAGTGGATTGCACCGTTTCGCCATATTTTAGATATTCCATTCCGATTTACAGTAGGACTAATGGCGTTATACGCAGCATTTGGGGTAGGGGCTTCACTCGCGAACTTTTATCAGCTCAATCAGTTAAGTGCAGGGTTATTATCTGTACTCGCCTTTTTACTAGCATCAGTTGAACCAATTCAAATTACGAAAGCCGTACCAGGTGTTATTGATGTAGGTAGATACATTTCAGTAGGAACATTAAGTGCAACATCTTTATTCGGCGCAATTGTTACAGCTTTAATTGCAGTAGAAATTTATCACTTTATGATTAAGCATAATATCTCGATTAAATTACCAGATAGTGTACCACCAGCAGTTTCAAATTCGTTTGCAGCATTAATTCCAACGTTAGCAGTTATTCTTTTATTCTGGGGCATTCGTTACGGTTTGAAATTTGATGTAAATACAACAATCACATATTTAATCGCGCCACTAAAATCAGTATTAGTAGGAAATAATTTATTCGGCGGTTTATTAACAGTATTCTTAATCGTATTCTTCTGGTCATTCGGTATACATGGCCCTGCGATTTTAGGACCGATCATTCGTCCAATGTGGGATTCAGCAATTCTGGAAAATATGGAAGTATTCACAGCTACAGGAAATGCACATCAATTACCAAACCTATTTACAGAGCAATTTATTCAATGGTTCGTATGGATCGGTGGATCAGGATCAACGTTAGCTTTAGTTATTATGTTTATGTTCTCTAAATCTAAGTTCTTAAAAGAGTTAGGTAGATTATCATTCGTGCCAGGCTTATTCAATATTAATGAACCAATTATTTTCGGGGCACCAATTGTAATGAACCCAATCTTAATTATTCCGTTCGTAATTACACCGTTAGTGACAACGACAGTATCATATTTCGCAGTTGTTTCAGGTATGATTCCGATGATGATGGCGAAATTGCCATTTACGATGTTAGCGCCAATTGCAGCGGTTATTAGTACGGACTGGACAATTATGGCTGGTGTACTTGTACTTGTTAACTTTGTTATCTCATTCGTTATTTACTATCCGTTCTTCAAAATGTATGAGAAACAACAATTAGCAGGAGAGGAGAAAGAAAAATGCTCGGAGCAATTATCATCTTAATTACATTTGTAGCGGGGCAGTGTATTGCGCATTATTCAAAATGGGTACAAAGTAAATCTTTATT
>NZ_JAKUFR010000188.1:0-2143 GCF_022663555.1 Bacillus cereus group sp. BfR-BA-01381 | reverse complement strand
CAACTAGTGACAAAAAAGAAGAACCGAAGAAAGAAGAAAAATCAACAAATGGTTCTACAGAATCATCTAACGATTCTTCTTCGCAAGAATAAGAAAGTGAAAAAATCAGTTCTCACTAGGAGAGCTGATTTTTTTATTTCCATATAAAAATACTCAATTTCGAGAAAAAAGTTGCAATAACAAGGAAAAATGACGAGATTCTCGAATATATATTACAAAAGGGAGGGGATACTGTGTCATTTTTGTTTGTTCTGTCGACTGCTATTATTTTATTGTTTGTTTTATTTACTTTATATTATTACATTGCCGGTAAGAAAGAGGTTCCCCACCATCAATTGTTAGAAGAAGAGTTAGAGCGAGAAGAATGACGCCTTATATATAAGGTGTCATTTTTTTTCGCCAAAATAGTCACAGTTAACGTATTTCTCACAAAAAAACGTAATTTTTCTTAACTTAGTCCGCAAAAATAGTGAACATGTAGCATATATCAGTAGTGCGGGCAATACAATGGTATAAACCAAAGCAAAGAGAGTGTTTGAGGTGAGAAATCGTGAATCATTTCATTATAAATCCAAGAATGTTTAACGCTTACAAACAGCACTCACACTTACTTCTAAGTCGTATGCAGCGAGGCTCATTTCACCCTTCTCACATCCAATTTAGGGAGGCGAGTGGTGTGCACGATTACATCAAAGAGAGAACTATCAAGATTGGTAAGTATATCGTGGAGACAAGAAAGACAGTGCGTGTCATTGCAAAGGAATTTGGGGTATCAAAGAGTACAGTCCATAAAGATTTAACGGAACGTCTACCAGAAATTAATCCAGAGCTCGCAAATGAAGTGAAAGAAATTCTTGATTATCATAAGTCTATTCGTCATTTAAGAGGCGGAGAAGCAACAAAACAAAAGTATAGAAAAGAAGATGTAGAAAAGCCGGTACGTCAATAAATATGCGATCGCAAACATTCCGTTTCAATTCGGTAATATTTTTCAGAAGAATTCTTTTTGCGAATATTACGTTTCTGTTAAATTTATGATAAAATCAGAAATTAGGTGTAAAAGAATTCGGGTGTAACCTGATTTTGAATATCGAGGAGGAAAAAACGGGAATGTTTGCGCGAGATATCGGAATTGACCTAGGTACGGCTAACGTATTAATCCATGTTAAAGGTAAGGGTATTGTATTAAATGAGCCATCTGTTGTTGCTATTGATCGTAACACAGGTAAAGTATTAGCAGTAGGTGAAGAAGCAAGAAGTATGGTGGGACGTACGCCTGGTAATATTGTAGCCATTCGTCCACTAAAAGATGGTGTAATCGCAGATTTCGAAATTACAGAAGCAATGTTAAAGTATTTCATTAACAAATTGGACGTAAAGAGCTTCTTTTCAAAACCTCGCATTTTAATTTGTTGTCCAACAAATATCACATCAGTAGAACAAAAAGCAATTCGTGAGGCTGCTGAACGTTCAGGTGGTAAAACAGTATTTTTAGAAGAAGAACCAAAAGTAGCCGCAGTTGGTGCTGGTATGGAAATCTTCCAACCAAGCGGTAACATGGTTGTTGATATTGGTGGAGGTACAACAGATATCGCTGTACTATCTATGGGTGATATTGTTACCTCTTCCTCTATCAAAATGGCTGGCGATAAGTTTGATATGGAGATTTTAAACTACATTAAACGTAAGTATAAGCTATTAATTGGAGAACGTACTTCAGAAGATATTAAAATTAAAGTTGGTACAGTATTCCCAGGTGCACGTAGCGAAGAACTTGAAATTCGCGGACGTGACATGGTAACAGGTTTACCACGTACAATTACAGTATGCTCTGAAGAAATTACAGAAGCATTAAAAGAAAATGCGGCTGTTATTGTACAAGCTGCAAAAGGCGTACTAGAGCGCACACCACCAGAATTATCAGCGGACATCATCGACCGCGGTGTGATTCTAACAGGCGGTGGAGCTTTACTACACGGTATCGACATGCTTCTAGCAGAAGAACTAAAAGTACCAGTATTAATTGCTGAAAACCCAATGCACTGCGTTGCGGTTGGTACAGGTATTATGTTAGAGAATATCGATAGATTACCAAAGCGTGCTTTACGATAAAATGAGAGGAACTAAGGTGTAAACCTTAGTT
>NZ_JAKUFR010000187.1:0-2143 GCF_022663555.1 Bacillus cereus group sp. BfR-BA-01381 | reverse complement strand
GTGGGTCCAGTGATGCCAGTGGGTCCAGTGTTCCCGTTAGAACCACTGGGGCGTCTGCCATCGCAACTAAAACAATTACGTGGGTACATGTATGTTCTCCTTTCTATATTTTGAAAATCTAGTTTTTAAAATAGAACTACTATATGTATATTAGGAATTCTATATTTTTGTGCGGTTGATTGTATAGTGTGTTTAGATTTTAACAGTAGGGTGAAAGTGTATTGTATATCGAATTTTTTTCTATTTTAAGTTTAGTAAAAAGAGATAGCTAAATTAGCTATCTCTTTAAAAATTTATAACCACCATTTTTCCTGTGGAACCAAAGTAACATCCACTTCAAAATTCTCTTTAAACCAATCATACATCAATGTTTCTTTCACTAAATATTCAGAGGCAGAGTGTGATACACCGATGAGTGACATATTCGTTTCTTTTACGTAATCCATAATGAGCGAGTATTTCTGTTTACCGTAATCATTGTCGATATGGCAATGGATTTCCCCTGTAATATATGCTTCAGCACCTTTTGCTTCTGCTTCTTTCATGAGAGAAACGACATCGCCACATCCCGCAATAATTGCAATTTTTTTGATAGAATCATGTTGTTTACCTTCGAAGTCTGTATAAGGAATATGGAAGAGATTTTTTAGACGCTTTTGGAGTGCTTCTGTGGATGTTTCATCTATTTCACAAATAAGGCCAACTGGCTCTTGTTCGGGGCCTTCATATGCAAAGCTGTCAACTACGTGAGCATGTAAGACTTTTGCAATTGAAATGCTCGTTCCATGCGTTTGATGAATATCCATTGGTCCGTGACATGTATATATAGAAAGTTGTTTTTCTTTTATCGCTTGCAAATATTTTTCAGGTATTGGAATAAAACCACGACCTGATTTTCCAAGCGGATCACCGCATTCCATTACAAGTGGGTGGTGCATAAAAAGTAAATCACCAGATGTGGATTGTGAAATGAATGTTTCAAGAACGTCATTTGTAGGAAAAACAGCTAAAAATACTTTATTTACAGTTTCAGTTCCTCGTATCATAAGACCGTTAAATAGCTCAATAAAATTGGCTTCAAAAAAATTTTGCCATGGAAATGGGATAGGATCATATACGGCCGGGATAAATCGACTAAAGGCACTGTCTTTTCCGTATTTTTCTATTTCGAATAAATGATTGAGTGATTGTTCTATTTCTTTTAAAGTTGGCATGTTATCCTCCTTGAATTAATTAGATGTTTTTGTTTTTCATAGCAAAATAAGAAGCGGATAGAAAACAAATAAAACCTAAAATCCAACCAATAGAAGGAGTATAGGGAAATATATGGTGTAATACTATACCGCTAGAAATAAAAAAGCTACCGAGTAGACCTAGGAAGATGGGGTATCGTAGTAATTTGAGCATGAGTGATACAACCTCCTTTACTACATACATTGTATATTGTTCATAATTTTCTGTATATATATTTAAAGAAAAATGATGGTACAATATATGAAGGATACGAGAAGAGAGGATGAAGATTAGAGTATGTACGTTACTGTAACAGAAGCAGCATATAAAAAGATTGTGGATACGATTCCAAATGAAGCGAAATATATAAAGTTATTTTACGATAATGAAGGTTGCGGTTGTGTAATGAGCGGAATTATCGATTTAGTAGCTGTAGCAGAAAAAGATGAGCGCGATGTGGATATTGAATCAAGCAAGTTTAGCTTTATCGCAGATCGCACAAAGCTTGTATTTATGGATGATAAGTTAACAGTTGATTGGCATGAAGGTGGAGGGACTTTTCAACTGAAGAGCCCGAGCCAATTTTATAATCCAAATATGAAGTTACATGTTCGAGTGTAGTAAAGGAAAGGTGGTTCCAAAATGTATTTTGGAACCACTTTTTTTATTGAATAAGCTGCTATTTTTGTCGTTTTTTGTTGATAAGTCGATATATTTAAAAAATCGCTGATATAATTCGAGTTGCGCTGATATATTCGAAAAATCGCCGATATAATCGGAGTTACGCTGATATATTCAGAAAATCGCCGATATAATTTCATGTACCAAAACGTTTCATACAATACAAAGGTTTTTTCACATAATGAAATGTACATATGATTGAATTTTCTGTATAATCATATTTGCGGAG
>NZ_JAKUFR010000186.1:0-2371 GCF_022663555.1 Bacillus cereus group sp. BfR-BA-01381 | reverse complement strand
GCTAAGATTACTAAAAAATGTACATTATGTTGTGTACATAACTATTGTATAAAGTTAAAATTAGATTATCAGAAGATTATAAATATAAAAAAAACGATTAATAAGTTAATCTAAAATAAGAGGAGAAAACTTTGAACAGTATTCTGGTTAACGAACATAAGACGTTATCTAGTCAAGAATATCAGTTTTGTGTAGATACAGCACTAGTAGAAATTAAGGGGACTGATAAGGAGTCATTCTATCGCAAACATGCTTTAATTATGCTTAAACACAAGAGATTGAAAATCTCTATCGTTCATCCACTAAGTGCTTTTATTTTTCAAAATTGGAAGTATAAAAGTTATAATACACAAAGATTGCATGCGATACACTTATGTCAATTTTTAAATTATATACTTATTGATAAAGTAAATGACTTTGGTCTTACATCACTAGCAGAATTAAAATTCGAACATGGTAGTACATTTTTAAATGAATTATTATGGAAAAGAAAGACTAATTCTAGTGTTAAAAATATAGAAAGATCACTCGTATATTTTTATGAGTTTTTAGCACGAAAAAAATGTTCTAAGCACTATACGATTAAAGATTTTACTGAAGCTGTTATACCCAATACCCCTAAGCAAAAATATAAATTATCTCCATTCCAAGTAAAATATTCTAACGAAGCGGCTAATGCAAAATATACTGGTTTAAAAGCTATAGAACATACTTTGCCACCTAAACATATTTTATCTTTTATTAGAATGGCTATACATGTTGCTCCACCTATAGCATTAGCTATCTACTTATCCATATTTGGGGGATTGAGAATTGGGGAAATTGCTAATATTACATTAAAAGATATTACACCTTATAGTGATTCATACGGAAAAGGTGGAATGAAAATAGCTTTAACTTCACAAACACTTCGACCAGATATTAAAGATACGAATGGAACTAGCTATGTTAAAAAGCCGCGCCTACAATTTGTTTATAATATAAAAAATATACTCCCTCATCTTTATAAAGATCATCTTAGATTATTAAAGGAAATCTATGACTCCCCTGATTTACCTTTAACAACTCCCCTTTTTGTAAACAGAGACGGTAAAGCGATGACAGGAAAATCTATTAGATATCACTTTGAAAAAGTGAAAAAATGTTTTATAGAGGAATTATCAAAGTCATTAAATGTAGATGATGTTATTATGTCCATCAATTTAAAAAATACCAAATGGTCATTTCACATTGGAAGAGGAACTTTTACAAATCTAATCGCTAAGGTTGCAAATAACCCTTATGAAGTAGCTTTGTCTAGGGGCGATACAAGTATTTTCTCAGCTCTGACTTATATGGCTGATACTGTAGAGTTAAAGAATGAAATCGAAAAATTATTGGATGAATTGTTTAAAGATTATTAACTAGTTTAAGTGGAGGAAGAGATGAAGTTATTAACAATAAACGAAGCTGCCAATATGCTTTCTATAAATGCAAAATCACTTAGGAGTTGGTTTTATCAAAAAGTTAATCCTTTAGAGGTCGTTGCAAATCTCAAAATTGAAATGGTACGTGGTAAAAAATTCATTCCAGAAAAAGCTGTCAATGATTTTTTATACTTCCAATCTAATTACTTATCTTCTAAAGAAATAGCAACCACGCTACATTTAAGTGTACAGGATGTTCAAACTCGAATTAAAAAAAAGCAATTTAAAGATATAATTGTAATAGGTAACCGCACGTACGTTCATAGACAAGAGATAATCCCTTTAGTTACTGAACCATTTGATCCATCAAATTACTACACAGTAAATTTTTTAATAAAAGACTTGCAATTAGATCGTAGTACAATTATTGAATATATACATAATAATTTATTCCCAGGCTCTATAAAAATAAAGTCTACATGGTACGTTCCAAAAGATTCTGTTGAAGAATTTAAAGAACAGAGACAAAAATACTTTAATGTAAACAACATCAATGATTATTATTCACTTTCACAAGCTGCAAAAATTTTAGGTTTAAAAAATCGGCGCTCACTTTATGAACTTTTAGATCATCAACATATTAATTTTGAATCTGTGAATTATGGTACTAAAAACCAGATAATGCTTCTTAAAGAACAGGTAGATTCGTATCAAAGATTTATGACAAATATTCCGGATCATTATTATACAATTCAAGAGATACAAAATCTCCTTCTTTTAAACGAGACACAAATACAAAGATTCTCTACAATTTGGGAAGGGTGTATCTGGGTAATATACCAAGGGAAATGTCAAAAAGTAATACCAAAAGAAGCCGTTAATAACTATTTAAATTCCCCGGATTCATACCGTTTATTAAAGCTTGAAAAACCAGAAGATGTGTTTTATCATACCGTTCGCTCTAT
>NZ_JAKUFR010000185.1:0-2377 GCF_022663555.1 Bacillus cereus group sp. BfR-BA-01381 | reverse complement strand
TATTCTCGTAACTTCTGCTCTAAAGCCCCAGCTCTTTGTATATGCTCCGGAAGTACCCTATCGGCTAATCCCATCTATTTCACCTCAATTCCAGCCACACCGTTTATAGGTGCAGCTGAAAGTTATATAAATTGCTATTACGCAATGATAAATACTTTTTTGTTTTCAATTTCTTCTGCTAGTTTCTCAACTAAATAGTCTTTGATATTCCCAATCGCTTCTAACTTCCAAGCGCCGCCATCTGCTTCATGGATTGAACATTTAGGTCCTTTTTCCATACGGAATACAAACTCACTTACTGGCTGCTCTACCTCTGTAAATGTACGATATGGTTTAAGTGAAACAGGGTTAGGAACATCAACTTCTCCAACTGCAGCTACACCGACCTTGGCCACTACACTTTGCGATATTCCATTGTCACCATATGTCTTAACATCTTCTTCTGTTATATTCCCTACAACTCTTAACATGACATCACGATCAGCGTTTTTAACAAAAGCTGCTTGAAGACTAATAATAAATTTCTCTACGTTATACCAATATCCAAAATCAAAATCTGGTATAAGCGCTTCTGCTCTAACTAATGTGCTGCGATTGTAATTCCCATTAATAGCAGTAAAGCAGGTAACCGATGTTGGGTTAGCAACATGAATCATTAGCGGTCCCTCTAAATCAAAACCTGATTTCACATAATCAACTAATCCGGATAAACTACGGACAGTAAATGAATTTGCTGTTGGTTCTTCTACTACATGCAATCGCTGCGTTGAGAATGTTTGTCCATCAATATCGTGTGTTTCTACATTTCCTAATCCAACTACGTATTCTAAAGCGTCTTTTTCGATCATTTTAATTTCCCCTTTACGATTTATTAGTTTGTTTGCGTTTTACGCCAATTTACAATTTGAGCAGGTTCTGTTTCTTTTGGTGTTTCCTCTACAGCTACCTTTTCACCTACATCAGTAGCGACATCTCCATCACCATCTATGTACATTTGACCTTTCACACCAGAGTTTAGTTCTCGGCCAACGACACCACCATCATGATCCCTACCAACAATGAATGTAGATTCTACTTCTTTTGCCGCTACTAGTTTTGATGAGACTTTAGAAGTACAATCCCAAATTTCACGCTTTTTATTACCTTTAAAAGTAAGCGTCAAAGTAATTGACCGTGCCTTTGTAGGGTCTGTGTTTGGATCGGCCATATTTTTTAATACACGTTGAAACTCTGCATCTACTTTTTCTGCTACTGCACCATCTGCTAAACTGTTTAAATCAATATTCACTTATAAAACCTCCCTGTTGTATTTAAATAAGTCCTGGTCGCCAGGCTTTCAAATAAGTTAAAGCTTCTTCAAAATCTTTTTCTTTCGTATCACGATAGCTTGGAACAACAAAAGCCATTTTGAAATCCTTCCAGGCTCTACTATGTAAAATTCTTTTATCTTCAAATGCTTGGCGAATTTTCGGCTCTTCTCCCCAAAGCTTTTCGACTCGACGCAATTTCGCGTTCAGCAACGTCGTTTGTTGATAACTATCGATTGTCATCTTTTCATTTAACTTATATTCAATTGTTTCTAATCGTTCATCTTGCTTCATCATTTCAGATGTAATTGTGTTAATCATTTTCAAAGGCGACATTTGTTTTTGTTGTTCATTTTGTTTTTGAATGTGTTCCTTCATCCGTTTAAATTCTTGGATAAATTTAATTTTCATTTGTACAGCTTCTTTGGTGTTGTAACTCATAACAACTAATGTAAAAGCTTCTTCTGTTAAATTATATTTAAGATATTCTTTCCCTCGATTTCGATAGTTTGACTCCTGAAAATTTAGGAGCGAGAATTCGGGTCCTGCATAATCCATCTGGGTACGAATATCCGCTGTAACATTGTCATGTCGCTTATTAAACATTCTTGCAATTGTTAAACTATCTGTTACAATTTCATTTCCCTCCACAAAAACCAGGTTACTAACTGATTTTTGTGCAACTAACAATTGACTCATTGCATTAACCTCCAAATGTCGAAAGTTTGTAAAATGTGAACTTTTACTTCAAAAAAATAAATCGATAAAGTTCGATTTTCGCTAACTTGTTATAATATCATTCTTCTTGTTTCATTAATTCATGCATTGGTAAATCAAAAACTTCTGACATTGCAATCAGTGCTTTTCTACCAGGCTCTCCTTTACCACTTACATACAAAGAAACTGTTGAAGGAGCGCGGTTTATCGCTTGTGCAAATTCATTTTGTTTCATATTTTTATTCCTAAGCAAAGATGACAATTTAGCGTTGTCAAATTTCATAATCATTTCACCTCGCTTATCTCTTACAAAATCTATCTTAGCAGAAAGTTTGTAAAATGTGAACTTTTTT
>NZ_JAKUFR010000184.1:0-2422 GCF_022663555.1 Bacillus cereus group sp. BfR-BA-01381 | reverse complement strand
AATTGACGTTTCACGTTGTTTGTTTCGTTCAGTTTTCAAAGAACTACTTGGTCGCTCATTTGCGACTTCCTTATGTTAACATCTTCGTTAGTTAATGTCAACTAAGTTTTTCATTTTATTTGTCGCTTTCGACGTTTTTGTCATCGGCGACTTTTTCTATATTACACTTCTAACCTAAAACCGTCAATATGTTTTTATAAAAAACTTCATTTTTTATAAATCTCTTCTATAAGAATATATAAGCAACCCATAAAATAATCTATGGGTTGCTATTCCATCATAAAAACTATTGTTCTTTTGAAGGTACTGAGCAACTTTCATCCGTACAAAACATATCATTTCCGCCTTCAGAAGAAAGCTCTTGTAACTTAGGTGCAGGGTTCTCTTCTTCCCACACTTGCTGAAGTGCACCAACAAAAGTTTCAAGTGGTTGTGCACCTGAAATAGCATACTTTTGATTAATAATAAAATAAGGCACTCCTGAAATTTGATATTGCTGAGCGATCGCTTCATCAACTCTAACATCATTTGCATATGCACTTTTATCATGAATGACACGTAAAGATTCTTGTTTATCTAAACCTGAAGCTTCAGCGATAGTAGCAAGCGTATCCACATCACTTAAATTTTTCGATTCAGTGAAATATGCAAAAAGTAGATTTTCCGTAATCTCTTTTTCTTTCCCTTGATCCTTTGCAAATTTCGCAAGACGATGCGCATCAAAAGTGTTCGTCGGCTTCATCTCATCAAAATTAAAACTTAAACCCATACTAGCTGCATGATTACCTAGCTGCACGTTATTACGTTTCGCTTCTTCAATGCTAATCCCATACTTTGATGCAAGTACTTCATTAATACTTGTTCCAGAATAGATTGGAGCATTTTGGTCTAATTCAAAACTTTTAAACTCAACTTCAACATCCTTCTTATGAGGAAATTGCTCTAAAGCTACTTCTAATCTACGTTTCCCAATGTAACAAAACGGGCATACAAAATCTGACCATACTTCAATTTTCATAGAAACACCTCATTAACATGTAGTTTTCAATCATTGTAGCACTGGCACTAAGGAATTCAAAAATTTATGCTTCAAGCCTTATATACTACAACCTAAAATAAATCTATAAATAGAAAAACGATAATCAAAAGTATTCCCTTCTGATTATCGTATATGTAAATCTAATTATACTTAAATATATCTTCCCACGAACTTCCATACGGTATTCCAATATGCATTTGAATCTATCTTCTCAGCTTCTCCATGTCCAGCACCTGGAACAATTAATTTCTCTTTTTCTACTTTTGCAGCATTATATACTTCATCTAACATTTCAAAAGGAACAAATGTATCCGCATCCCCGTGAATGAATAGCATCGGTGTTTTACTTTTCTCAACTTGTTTTACAGCTGAAGCTTCTTCTAAATCATATCCAGCTCTTAATTTTGTAACCGTATTAGCCGCATTCATAACAGGAAACTTCGGTAAATGGAATAAATCTTTTAGTTGATAAGTAAATTCACCAACAACAGTTGAGTATCCACAATCTTCAATAATAACTTTCACGTTAGAAGGTAAATCTTCACCTGAAGTCATCATTACAGTTGCCCCTCCCATTGAAACACCAAATAGTGCTATTTCAGCATTGGGGTCTTTCTTTACAATTTGTTGGATCCAAATCAAAATATCTTTACGATCGTGCCAGCCCATCCCTATATAATCACCTTCACTATTTCCATGCCCACGAAGATCTGGCGCTATGACGTTATAGCCTTGTTCATAAAAATTCCGGATATATTTCGTCATTTTTGATGCCCTACTATCATATCCATGAACTACAATTGCCCATTTATGGCTAGATTGTTTATTCATATATTCATAACCTGTTAATTTCAACTTATCGAAAGAATTTATGTGTAGTGTGTTAGGTTTATGATTTGAGACAAAGCTAGCATCCTTTTCTTCATTTGTAGCGAACACATCTCCTGATGCATTCACGGTTTCTACTAAGTGAGGATTATCCTCTAAAAACTCTTTCTCTTGTTTCGCATTCAACGCATAATTATAAAAATAATTCCCGACTAACATATACACAATCGCTAGAAGGACTAAGGCTACTATAGTAATTATACCTATCTTTTTCATGTTATCTCCTTTTAAAAAATTAAATCTTCCTATATTAAAGTACTTCAAAAAACAACTGTACTATTTTAACATACCGATAGATTACTTCCACAAAAATAAAAAAATCTTAAACTACATATCGAAATTGAATATAACAGAATAACTTGAGACTGATCAGAAGTTAGAAACACAAAAAAGACGAGTCATTCTGACTCGTCTTACAGTTGCTTGGCGACGTCCTACTCTCACAGGGACAAGGTCCCAACTACCATCGGCGCTAGAGAGCTTAACTTCCGTGTT
>NZ_JAKUFR010000183.1:0-2860 GCF_022663555.1 Bacillus cereus group sp. BfR-BA-01381 | reverse complement strand
TATTTATGGGATGGAATAATAATTTTCGAGATTGTGATAGATTTTGGGATGATTTAATGTTCGGCAGATGCAGACACAGAGATTGTGATGACAGTCGTTGTAGACGTGATCATGAACGTGATCATGATCATGATGATCGTCGAAATTGGTAAATTCTTTGGAAAGAGTGCTTTGAAGAAAAGCGCTCTTTTTTGTTCAGGGATAATAGGGAAAATAAAAAAAGAGAGCTAATGCTCTCTTTTTTTGGATGTGGTAATTAATCACAAATTGGTATTCCAAGCACTCTTAGAGCCAATGCTACTTGAAGCGAAATCTCTAATCTAGCAATTTCGATACCAGCTACTGAAAGAACTAAAAAAGGTTGTCCATTTACAAATACAACGCAACTATCCATGGTTACGCCTCCTTTCTAGCAATCTACTATAGTATATGAAGGGATTATTAATATGTAATAGTTGAATTAATTGATTTTATAGAATTAATAGATTAGTCCATTTAAACAAAACAAAAGGTCTAGAGAAAGTGAAAAATTAAAAAAGATTTATTATTGTTGAATTAAGAATTTGAGTTACTGGACTGCAACAAACGATTAATGAATTAACACGAAGAGTAATTATGTTAGAAAGGAATTAGTAATGAAAGTTGATACAAATCATGTTCAAGAAATAGTCAAAAAATCTATGGTAATTAAAAAGATTAACGACAATAAATCGGTAGGGATGGATTGTAAAGTTGGGTATGTAAAGAGAAGCCCACATAGTACGAGTAGCCGTTTACTCAGAAGAGTCCGTATAGCATCTTATATTTGGGAGATTAAATCTGAAATGGTTGAAAATGTATTTAGGGAAGCGATAGATGTAAGGAATGAGAAAATTAAGATTGCTTTTGCAAATACGAAAAAAGGTCCTGTTGTTTCCAACAGGACCTTTCCTAAAATGGCAAAGAGTAACTCTTACCTTACTCTTCTCGTATATAATACATGAAAAAGATAGATGTGTATACAACAAGAAATTCCAATATAATTATTCGAATATAGTGTTTAAAAATAAAGGAGTGGAATTTAAAATAAGGAATTAAATTACAAACGTTGATTTATCAATTGGTTTGAATGTTTTTCTATCAACTGGTAGTAAATAAAGTGATATTGAGATAATAAGATATGTAATTTTGCATACCGGATTGTCAAGTTGAATAAGGGGGTAAATGATACGGAAGTTGAAGGAGAGTAATACTGAAATTTCATTTGCCTGTTTACTGTGTGAAATAAATTCATTTGAATAGAAGCAAAAATAGAGGTTTGCCTTAGACATTTATGAAGGTTAAGAATATTTATAAAGAAAGGAGTAAATACACAGGTCCAATTTTTGTAATGATGGAGGGAATTGATGTGGACATAACTCAAAGTATGGCGCGAATAGTGGTTAATGGGAAAGATCTTCCGTTTAATTTAGTTAGAACTTCTGTATGGAATCAAGGGCCTGTAAATGATTTAATTGTTTCAACAAACCAAAGAGTCGAAGAGTTTTATCAATTCATGTGGTCACAAGTGCCAATTACACTTGCGATGTATTTTCTTCAAGGAGCGGACTTAATGAGGTTTGCTAGAATTATTGGGATTAATCAAAGTGTAACGGGAGAATATATTTATCATTTTTCTTGGGGATAAAACGAATATAATGTAGCATAACAGCTGCTTTTTTATTTTGTGAAATTTTATAGGGTGGTGAATAGGAGGTTATGAAAATAAGGTTAGAGCGTGATATAGATAATTTGTGAATCTATTTAAGCTCGTAAAGATACTCGGTTACTTCTTTTAATACAATGGGTTTTACAAACAAATGTATAGAAGTATACATAAGATAATATGAAATTTTTAAGGAGCACAAAAAATAAAAAACAGAGAGACATATTTTTTGTCCCTCTGTTTTTTATATTATTCACAAATAGTTCCGGTTGCTATACCAGTTGGGGCAACACCTACTGGAACCGTATCTATAACCGTATTTGTAGCAGTATTGATAACAGAAACAGTATTACTACCTTGGTTTGTAACGTATGCGAGGGTGCCGTCTGGTATGATCGTTACTTGATCCGGCGATAAAGCAACAGGAATTGTATCCATTACAGTATTTGTCGCCACACTTATTACTGATACATTATTACTTACTTTATTTACAACGTAAATACGAGTGCCATCTGGTGTAATATCTATACCAACCGGTTCAGAACCTACGCTAATTGTATTAACAACGGAATTCGTAGTGGTGTCAATAACAGAAACAGTATTGCTATTTTGATTTGTGACATAGGCACGAGTGCCATCTAGTGTAAAGACGATTATTCTAGGACGAATGCCAACAGGAATGGTAGCGATAACTGTATTCGTAGCAGTATCAATAACAGAAATATTGTTGCTTAATTCGTTTGCAACATATGCAAAGGCCCCATTTGGAGAAACAGTGATTCCTTGTGGAGCGTTGCCAACAGGAATGGTAGCAACAACTGTGTTAGTAGCAGCATTAATAACAGAGACCGTATTGTTACCGTGATTTCCAACATAAACAGTTGTGTTATTTGGAGAAACAGCTACACCGATTGGATTAGATCCAACAGGGATGGTAGCAATAACTGTATTCGTAGCCGTATTAATAACAGAAACGGTATTAGAAAAAATATTAGTAACATAAGCGCGAGTCCCATTTGGAGAAACGGTTACTTCGAGAGGTGCATTACCTACAGTGATTGTAGCAACAACTGTATTTGTTCCGGTGTTAATTACAGATACTGTATCATTTGTTGGATCATCTATGGCTCCTGCGTTTGTAACATAAACAAGGAAATTACATGCAGGTCCAGTCGG
>NZ_JAKUFR010000182.1:0-2876 GCF_022663555.1 Bacillus cereus group sp. BfR-BA-01381 | reverse complement strand
AAGTACAAAAACGAAATAAAAATGAAGCATTGAAGCAAGCAGAACAATTATTACTAAAAGTAGGTTTACTAGAGAAAAAAGATGCCTATCCAAGAGAGTTATCTGGCGGGCAACAACAGCGTATTGCAATTGTTCGCACCCTCTGTATGAATCCTGAAGTAATTTTATTTGATGAAGTAACAGCTGCATTAGATCCTGAAATGGTCAAAGAAGTATTAGAAGTCATTATGAACTTAGCTAAACAAGGTATGACAATGTTAATTGTCACTCATGAAATGGGCTTTGCAAAAGCTGTTGCTGATCGAATTATTTTCATGGATGAAGGAGAAGTTTGTGAAACAGGAGATCCAACTACTTTTTTCACATCCCCACAAACAGAACGTGCACAACATTTCTTAAATCAATTTTTCTATATTGAAACGGTGAAAGGGAGAGATATTATATGAAAAAGTTTTTAACATTTATTATTATCGGACTGCTTTCTATTTTAGTCGTTGCATGTGGTTCAAATGAAAAGAAAACAGAAAAGACCTCGGCAAAACCAAGTGGAAAAATTGAAGAAATAAAAGAGCGTGGTGAACTAGTAGTTGCTGTTTTTACAGATAAACCACCGTTCGGTTACGTTGACAAAGATGGGAAAAATGTTGGATTTGAAATTGATATGGCAAAACGGTTTGCGAAAGACTTATTAGGTGATGAATCAAAAGTAAAATTTGTTCCCGTTGAAGCAGCAAGCCGCATTCCATATTTACAATCTGATAAAGTAGATTTCGTGTTAGCAAATATGACTGCAACAGATGAGCGAAAAAAGGTAGTTGATTTTACAAATCCACATTTAAAAGTAGCTGTGCAAGTGCTTGTTAAAGATGGTAGTCCTATTCAATCAGTAAAAGATTTAGAAGGGAAAAAAGTAATTGTAACAAAGGGTACAACTGCAGATATTTATTTAACAAAGAATATGAAAAACGTAGAGTTAATTAAATTTGATAAAAATACAGAAGCTTTACAAGCACTAAAAGATGGCCGTGCTGATGCATATGCTCAAGATAATCTTGTCCTTCTATCTTGGGCAAATAAAAATCCTGGATTCCACTTATTAAAAGACAAATTAGGTGGAGATGACTTAATTGCTATAGCAGTGAAGAAAGGCAATAAAGAAGTACATGATTGGGTAAATAAAGAACTTGAAAAACTAGGAAAAGAAAACTTCCTACATACATTATATGACAAACATCTAAAAGAAGAATTCGGTCCTCAAATTAGTCCTGAATCTGTTATTACTAAGGGCGGCAAAGTAAATTAAATAAAACCCATTCGTATGAATTATAATCTTCATACGAATGGGTTTTTACTCTATTATATAGTGTTGTAAACATGCTTTCTCCTCAAAACCTACTTTCTTGTACAACCTCATCGCACAATCATTATTCGTATTCAAACATAATTCTATCTCTCTCATCCCTTGGAAGGAGAAAATATATTGAATTGCAGCTTGTAATAACCGCTCTCCGACACCTTTTCTTCTACTATTTTCAGCGGTTGCAATAAATTCGATATTTGCTTCTTGAAACTCCGGATTTACTTCAACATATACGTAACCTTCTAACTTATCATTCTTCATACTTACAAATAATTTATTCGTATCACTTAAACGTTCAATAATTTCATTTCCTTCATAATATGTATTAGGAAAAACATGATTGTGTAAAGAGATAAACTGCTCAAATACTTGTGGTAAAGCTTCTTCTACATTACATATACTACGTTCTTCCACAGTATTATGACTTAAACTGAAAATACTATGTCGATCTTGTTCTTTAGCCTGTAAATCCTTCATTAAGCGGGCACAATTATTATTTTCCACATGATAAAAACCATAAAACTTCTCAATATGAAAAGGCACCTTTTCTATAAGTTCCTTCCACATATGTACAGCAACTTCTTCCCAATTCGCTGAAAGAATAAACGGTCCCCAAATTTCTGCACATTTCTTTACTTCATCCACATCAAATCCTAATACACCTATTAAGTTATTATTCTCATAAGTAGCAACAAAAGATTGTTCCCATCCTATATCCGAAAAATCATGAATAATTGTCTGTAACAACTCCTCTTTCTCATCTCCACAATAGCCAACATGATGAGTAGCATCTTTATTCATATTCGCAATAAATGCTGCCACCCCTTCAATTTTTAAAATAGAACTAACATGCATAACCTCTCCTCCTTCTCTAATACATTTACACTTCCCCATTTATATCCTTCTAAAAAAAGACATATCATAAGCCTATTTCAAAATGAAATCGCCCTGATAATGTCTTCTCAAAAACTTGTATAATTCTTTTACAATATAATAAGATAAAACGTTTTTTACTTCTTAAATAATCTCTTTCTAAATACAATCATACTCAGTGCTGAAAGAACGAATGCTACGCCTGAAAGTAACATTGATGTATTCGCTTGTCCACCTGTTGCTCCTAATGACTTCTTACTTTCTTCCTGTTTATTAACAACTGGTTTATTTTCTTTCACGACTTGATTATTCACGTTTTGTTCTTGGACTACTGTGGATTGATTTACTGCGTCTTTTGAACCTTCAATTTCTTTTCCTGTTTCTTTTACCTCCGCTTTCGATCCTTCAACTTCTTTTGTTGGTTCTTTTACTTCCTCTTTCTCTTCTTCAACCTCTTTTTCTTCTTCTTTTACCTCTTCAACTTTTTTTACCTCTTCAACTTCTTTTGTCGGCTCTTTTTCTTCTTCTTTTACCTCTTCAACTTCTTTTGTTGGTTCTTTTTCTTCTTCTTTCGGTATTAATTTTTCTACTATATTCTGCATGACAATGCCACTATATAATATGCCAGTCTCATAATGATCTG
>NZ_JAKUFR010000181.1:0-3010 GCF_022663555.1 Bacillus cereus group sp. BfR-BA-01381 | reverse complement strand
AGGGGGAAATGAAAAATGGGAACAATCGTATGCCAAGTATGTGAAGGAACAATCGGACATTTTGAAGATGAAAAATCAACAGTACTATACGGGAAATGTGGATCTCATTGCGACTGTGACCATAAAGAACATTCAAAAGCTTAAATAAAAAAAGCGCCTACATATGTAGGTGCTTTTTTTAATAAACTGTAGTTGTGTTGCCAACTGTTGCAACAATTGCATCATCTCTAATCGGAATAAATCCTATGGATGTCTGTGGTGTGCTAGGAGAAGCGTGGTAGCTCATAAGACGGCTATCAATACGGGTAATAGTATCGGTTAAGAAAGCGGAAATAAAAGCGTAAGGGACTCGTCGCTCATTTAACGCGTATATAATTTCTTCTTTTGTTTTTACACCTACGCCATGCCCATAAAAAAAGAAATTTCCTAGATAGATTGTATTTTCTCCTTGCCACTCGATTGTAGCTGGGTTCACTTGTGGATTTTTAAAGTAAACGAGATCACCTGGGACAAGATCGCCACCCGTCTTTGTTATGAGCTTTAAATCTTGATCGTAGTCCCACGTATAAAGTAAAAGGTTTGCA
This sequence comes from Bacillus cereus group sp. BfR-BA-01381, assembly GCF_022663555.1. Taxonomy (NCBI): domain Bacteria; kingdom Bacillati; phylum Bacillota; class Bacilli; order Caryophanales; family Bacillaceae; genus Bacillus; species Bacillus cereus group sp. BfR-BA-01381. The sequence continues at coordinate 2,426 of NZ_JAKUFR010000181.1, read as the reverse complement.
AAGAGACGGTTGAAGGTTTCTTCCTCATATAATGCTAGTAAAGCTTTGTAAAAAATAATGATCATAGCGGTGGCACATTCAGTTCCATATAGTTTTCCGTTTTTGAAAATATCTTGTATGGCAATGGAAGGGGGTATGTTTGGAAGGAGCTCGAATCCTCCAAGAGATGTTCTTTTCCAATACTGAGGGTTACAAAAAGATTGTTGAAATGTGCGAAACTGAAAACCACTTTGAAAAAGTTCTAATGCAGAAGTAATAATATTAACACGCAAATTTAGATCAAAGCTGAGTTCATCAGATGTTCGGAAGGAATAGATTTCTTGATTTCCTGCCATTATAGATAAAATTTGTTGTTTCTCATTTGCAAATGGCTCATATTCATTTGTGATATAAGGATGTACAATAGAACGGCCTATTACAATCATAATAGTATCCCCACCTATACGTTACATTACATAATATCGTATGAGAAAAGGCCAAAAGGGTGAAAGAAAAGCCTATCAACTGATAGGCTTGTACTCTTTAATCACGCGTAATGTTTGTAATGTCATATCTTCAGGACCTTGTACAGGTAAACCTGCTTCTAAGTTTTTACGAATATACTCTAAGTTATCTTGTGTAATAATTTCCCCCGGAGTAAAGATTGGAATCCCTGGCGGATAAACCATAACGAAATCAGCTATAATACGACCTGCTGCATTTTCAAATGGGATGACTTCTGTTTCCGAATAAAAAGCATCTCGAGGAGAAAGTGCTAAAACAGGTATTTCTGGAATTTCTACTTGCACTTGAACACCTTTATCAGCTTTATTTTTAAATGTTGCTGATAAATCTTGTAATGCTACAATAAGTGTATTTGTCTCACTTTCTGTATCCCCAAAAGTGATAAGACATAGTATGTTGTATAAATCTGAGAGCTCTACTTCAATGTTATATTGCTCTCTAAGCCATACTTCAGCCTGATGACCTGTAATACCTAAATCTTTTACAGATACAATTATCTTTGTAGGATCATAGTTAAAAGTAGCATCCGTACCTAGCATTTCTTTCCCTGGACAGTAAAGATGTTCAATATCATTTATAGCATCACGAACTTGTTCCGCTAATTGTATTGTTTGTTCTATGAGTGCCGTTCCTTCTGTAGCAAGACGTTTTCTAGCAACATCTAGGGAGGCTAACAAGATGTAAGACGTTGATGTAGTCGTAAGCATGCTAATAATAGATTGAACATGTTTTACGTTCACAAGGCCTTCTTTTACATTAAGAATAGAACTTTGCGTTAAAGATCCACCTAATTTGTGAACACTTGTTGCTGCCATATCTGCACCGGCTTGCATCGCTGACATCGGCAGTTCATCGTGAAAATGAATATGAACACCATGAGCCTCATCAACGAGTACAGGGATATCGTAAGAATGTGCTAATTGTACAATCTGTTCTAAGTCCGCAGCAAAGCCAAAGTATGTTGGGTTAATAACAAGTAGGCCTTTCGCATCTGAGTGCTCTTCAAGTGCCTTTTTGACAGATTGAATTGTGATTCCATGTGAAATACCAAGTTTTGGATCAATTTCAGGATGCATGAAAATAGGTTTTGCACCTGAGAAAATAATAGCTGACATTACTGATTTATGCACGTTTCTTGGTACTAGTATTTTGTCACCAGGACCGCAAACGCTCATCACCATTGTCATAATTGCGCCACTTGTACCTTGAATAGAAAAGAAAGTATGATCCGCACCAAATGCAGCGGCTGCTAAATCCTGTGCTTCTTTAATCATACCTTTTGGATGATGTAAATCATCGAGCGGCGCAATATTAATTAAATCAATTGCTAATGCATTATGCCCAATAAATTCGCGAAATTCAGGATCCATGCCCTGTCCTTTTTTATGCCCTGGAATATGGAATTGAATTGGATTTCGCTTACTGTGCTCAACTAAAGCGGTAAACAATGGTGTTTCGTATTGGGACAATCTATACACCCCTTCTTTTTTTAATATTTATGAGAGTTTGTTTTATATAATCTTGTTCTAAAAAAGTTACGTTCTTTTTTAGAATGAGACTTGTTTTTCTGCCATTCACAAAAGCTTTTTTGAGATGGAAGCTTCACTTTATTTTCTATAAAACAAAAGCATTATATCACCAATAATTATAGATGTATAGCAAAAAATATTTTTACGGTGAGTATGTTAAATAGTAGCGTCCTACTAACTTCTAGTGGAAGGCAATTCCATTAAAATGAATAAATAGTGTATAATGCAAAGTGGCTATAGTGAAGTAGAAAAAATCACTTTAAGATAGCGTATTGAAATAAGAAGAAATGATAAATGAGGTGCGAAATGGAATATCAATATCCGTTAGATTATGATTGGTCAAATGAGGAAATGGTTACAATTGTGAAGTTTTATGAAGCGATTGAGAAAGCA
>NZ_JAKUFR010000180.1:0-3021 GCF_022663555.1 Bacillus cereus group sp. BfR-BA-01381 | reverse complement strand
AATCAAAAGTATTTTTTATGAAATCGTTGTCTATTGCTTCTAGGTTTTCACTAATTTCACTCATCTTTTCAGACACTAATTCATGATTTCCTTTTTGATATAGTAACTGACACAATAATAAGTCTATTAACAGTATCATTTCATCACTCTTAGTTGTTCGGCTTACTTTACGAAGCTTATTGTATGACTGTAAAAGGTTCACATCTTCATCTGTATATCTTTTATATATCCACTTATATACGTTAGCCCATTCTTGATTCTTGGCATTTGTATATTTTTTTCCTTCTTCTACAACGTATTCTCTATCTATTATGATTTTCAGGGTGTCAAAGTCGCCCCGCAACGACAAATATTCCATTATCTCTCTTCTATTCTTTGGTTTTGCATATTGTATATAACGTGACAAGTATTGTCTCTCTGTTCTTATACCTTTATTTAATAAGGCTAAAGATTTTGTAAGATATGAAAACCTCATCTGTCGTTGCCCTTTAAAGACTGCGGTTACTCCACTGGGACTAATACCCCAATGTGTTGCTAAATTAGTTTTACTAATACCAGCTAACGCTAAATCACCAGAAAGACTTTGTAATAAACTTTGCATATTAATTTGTCCCCTTCTTTCGGAACAAAAGACACGTAACCCTTTTTTACTATATTTTATATTCGGAAAACGCGTCACTACATTCAATTGTTGTGTTATACTAGTTGTGGACTTGCAGTAAGTGTTTTCCCTATTAGGCTAGGGAAGACGGTGTAAGAGTGCTGTCACACTTTTACACAATCTGTGAGTCTTTTTTTCGTCCGTTTGATATTTGAATTCATTTTAACACGTTTTTTCTCAATATTCGGATTCTGTATTATTTTCAAATGTTGAGAAAGTTTTTTCTCTTCAATATATTACCATAGAATATGAACATGTTTTCTGATTACCGGACGAATTATGCATCATTGCATATTTTAAAACTCGCATGTGCATATTTTACCACATAATCGAACTTTTGTTCTATTCATTTCATACACTATTAAATTTATCACATTATACATTTAAAATGTTTAAAATTTAATCGTTTTATCCAAATACATTCCATCTTATCGCGCCGTTAAAGTATAATGTTCGAAGATTAAAAAGGTGGTGTAACCCGTGCAAACATTAGGAGAACGATTGCTGTACTTTCGCAAGATGCGTAAATTAAGACAAGAAGATGTTGCCCATCACCTAAATGTAGCACGAGCAACTTATACGAATTGGGAAGCGGATCGTGCAGAACCAGACATATCTACTTTAATAAAAATTAGTGATCTTTATAATATTTCAATCGATAATCTTGTTGGGCGAACATATCGAATAGAACCCCAATTCGAGGTTATTAAAGACCAAATTAAAGATTTGCATCCAGAAAAGCAAAAAAGAGCACTAAATCTATTAGTTGAACATGCATACTTAATTAAAAAATATTTTATAGATTAAACAAGTGTAAATAGCATAAAAAGAACCATAAATTTGAAATATATTCTATTTGCCCCTATTTTACATGGAAAAATATTCTTCTTCCAGCGGTAAAATGTACATAATTTTACAGTTTTATCAAGACAGCTAATCGCTGTCTTTTTTTATGCCAAATTCGACAAAATATGACAATACATCCTATAAACCTTTGATATTATTAATAATAAAATCTTACATTTTGTATATTAGGAGGAACTAATTTGTTTAAAAAAATATCAACTCTATTATTAGGAACTTTACTTGCATTTGTCCTTGCTGCCTGTGGTAGTGATACAAGCGATGATAAAGCTGTATATGAAAAAGAAGTAAAACCGCAACTGGATGCAATGATGAAAGAATATGACGATATTTGGAACCAAGAGTGGAAACCATTATGGGCAGAAATAAGCACAAATCCAAAAGCTACTAATCCAAATGAATTGAAAACAAAAATGGATTCAGTATCTACAAAATATGATGCTCTTTCTAAAAAAGTAGTAGATTTTAAAGGTGAAAATAAAATAAGCGACGCCGATTTAAAAGAAAAGATCACTAATTTTAAAAGCGAATTTGTTCTTTCAGTAGGATATAGAGGAAATGCTGCAAAGGCAGTTAAACAAGGTTTAGATGGCGTTGCACCTATGCGTGACAGAATGGAAGAATCAAAAAAATCAATAGAATTAGCTGATAAAAAGTTAACAAGTGCAGTAGGAAGTTTAGGAACTGTTGAATCTACACTAGGTGTTAAACGATAATTCTACTTTGATTTGTGGATAAGTGTAGTTATCCACAATAAAAGCCCGACATTTATTGTCGGGCTTCTCTTTTTCTCTTCTTTTTTCCACAAACTTCTGCTATGATTGATAGAGTAGATACATAAATTGCAAATGTAAATTTTTCATATAAAAAAAACAAAAACCCCGACGGAATTTTCAAAGGTTGATGTAAGTTTGGCCGCCTACTAAACCGATGAAAATTAGAACACGAGGTTTGTTATCACATATTCAAATTGCTATTTCTATTAATATGATAGCATAAAAAAATATGAATAACAATCCTCTAATTTCTTATACCCATTTTTTAGTCGGGGTAAAAAATTGGAGGATTTTTTGTTATGACAAAAAGCAATAAAGAACGACGTATTAACGGTATGAAAGCAAGTACAGATTTATATTTTCAATTATTCCAGTACTTATTTTATGAACCTAAATATAGAAAACTTAGTAATAATGCTCGTGTCTTATATTCTATCTTACGTGATCGATACAAGCTTTCAGTACAAACTTCTCAAGTAAAAGATACTTTTATTGATGACGACGGTAATATTTTCTGCATTCTAGATAACACTGAACTTAGTTATCTATTAACAGTATCAGAACCAACAGCAATTAAAGCGAAAAAAGAATTACATGCTGCTGCTCTACTTGAAGAAGTACCAGTAAAAGACGAAGCTAATCGTTTATATGTATTAGAACCAGAATTAACAACAGATAACTGGACTTATATGTCTGAATTAGATGAATTACGTAAGCAGA
>NZ_JAKUFR010000179.1:0-3024 GCF_022663555.1 Bacillus cereus group sp. BfR-BA-01381 | reverse complement strand
AGGACGTCGCCAAGCAAAAACCTAAGTCGTTTCGACTTAGGTTTTTTTGTGTTTATTTTTATATATCAAATGTCGTAATTCGTAAATTTAGTAATCTTAATGAGAGAAAAGGATGAAATAGAGACGTTTTAAAGTCAACTACCCCCAGTGAGACAAAGCCTTTCAGTGGGGGCTTGAGCTCGAGCGCTAGGTCTTTTCGTCTATCGCTAGACAGTTTGACGCTCTAGCATTCATGCTACCCTACGATTTGTCACGCAACTTACTAATCTATCTACACCTAAATCGCAATTCAAAGCGTTACTCGTAGTCGTGGATGGTTTCTTCATTTGAGAAACATGCATTTCATATGTATAATGCACCTCAAAGAATCGACTTTTTTTGCTTCGGTACAATCTCAATGTAGAAGATTTTTTATGTCTTAAATTTTTCGGCATACGTATTTTAATGGAACCGAATTTTTTCTGAATGCCACATTCATCGGAACCATCCAATACCCGTTATTATCCATTTTAGGGACTTGATAGATTTCAATGATTCGTTTGTCAGTGGAACGAGAATAATTTGGAAACTTCGGACGCCCTGTGAACTTCTTAGGATTTTTCTTCCGTTGTTCCAACGCTTTAAAAAAGCTCTTCACTTCTGCATATAAGGCTCTGCGAATCGCTTGAACAGAATTTGATTGAACTCCTGGGTAGTTCGTATCGGCTTGCATGGCAGTATCCACTTCTTTTACAGTAGCCATCCTGTTATGATTCAAGTAACTTTGTTTTATCGTGTACAAGATAACATTTCGCAACGCTTTTGAGCTATGTGACATGCGCTGAAGTAAATCCCCACTGATTAAAGTTTCAATTTATACAATGTTTTTCATTTTTAAAGGATTTCATTCATCAAAAAATCTATAATTAAGGTAATTAACATATATTTTTGATGGGTGTGGGGGATTATGAAAGAAATATGCATGTTATTAGTGGCTGTTATATTATGGGGGACAGCCATTGCACCAACAAAGTGGGCGTTAGAATCTATTCAGCCATTTACTTTGTTATTTATTCGCCTTTTCTTCGCGAGTGGAATTTGTTTGCTATTTTCATTTAAACAATTAAAAAGATCGGTTGTACATAAACAAGTGCCGTGGAAAAGAATGAGTTTACTATCTTTTACTGGTGTAGCTGGTTACTTTATGTTCACATCCTACGGTATTTCTTTAACAAGTGGATTGCATGTTAGTATTATTGATGCTGCTTTACCGTTAGTTACAATTCTTTTTTCAGCGTTCTTTTTGAAAGAAAAAATTCAGCTTAATTATTGGGTTGGTATTGTACTCGGGGCTATTGGAGTACTTCTTATTACAATCCCATCTAGTAACGGGGATCAAGAAGTATCTTTAATAGGAGATATCCTTATTTTATTAAGTACGTTCTTATTTGCTTTCTATACAGTATTGCTGAAACGACCAAAACAAGAAAAGTATTTATCAAACAAGGTTTTTACAACATTAACTTTAATTATTGGAGCTGTTATTTTATTACCATTTGCAATGGTAGAAACTTTTTACTATGGTTTCCCGGAAATCGAAACATGGAAGACTGGATTTAGTGTAATGTATCTTGTTATAGGCGCAACAATTTTAGCGTATTGGTTTTGGAATAGAGCACTAGAGACAGTCTCAGCATCAGTAAGTGGGTTATATTTAAATGCGTTACCATTAATAAGTATTGTTGCTTCAATTGTTTTATTAGGTGAGTCTGTAACTTGGAAGATAGTAATAGGAGGAAGTTTAGTTTTAATAGGGGTAGGATGGGCAGATAAACAAAAGATAAGTAAGTTATTAAAGAAGAATAACTTGAATAGTAAGGAATGCTAAGCAGTATGTTGTATATAGTTTAAATAAAAAACACCTTATATATTAAGTGTTTTTTTATTTGGAAAGATAATAGATTGAAATCAGTATGGATATTCTTTGCTATATTTATACATATTGAAATCATTTTGAAATATTGTTTGAACGAGTTGTATACATTCAGTATCATAAAAACTTTCGAAAGTTGGAAGACGGGGGAATAAAGGGTCAGTAATATCGGATTCACTAAAATTCCCTTTATAAATCATCGAGGGAGTTTGATGATGCCAGGATGTTGAAAAATCATTTATTGGTGCGGTTTTTAATTCGAAACGCTTTTCTAATGCTTTCATATCCTGATTGAAGTTTTCTAAGTATATATAATTGGTTACATATTTTTCTTCATTAGCTATATATTGTTGTGTGAAATGCGGATTAATACTATTTGCTTGTGCCCCATTAATAAGTAGATAGTATAGAAATTGTTTAAATGAGAGCCCTTTGGACGAATTTTCGTCTTGATATAGAAACTTTCGGATAGGCTTCCATTCGGGATTTTCTATATAAGGAGGTGCAATTAAGGATACGAAAGAACTGACTGCTCTCTTATAAGGGTTACGAACAAGTTTAAAAGTTTCTTTTTGTTTTTCTCGTAACGCTATACCTAGCCGTAGACTATAGGCAGGCGCATTTTTGTATATATCATATTCATAATTATGAATGAAAGGGCTATAATTTAGAGCTGTTTGTAATAAATCAATTTGGTAAAAGAACCACTTGGCAAGAGAAGTACAACCACTTTTTTGGCTCCAAAATAGAATGATAGGAAACTTCTTATGATAGTGTGGATTTCTTGAATGAGCATTGATGATGTGTAATAAGGTAGGATCGAACAACCCCTACACCCCTTTCGGATATTTTAATTATATGTATGGAAAATAAAGAGGAATATGAGTAGCTATTTCATCTTTTCTAAAAAAGCGAAAAATTAATGTTGACTATTACTGAATAGGGGTGTAATATAAAACAAGTCGCCGATGACAACAACGTCGAAAGCGACAAACGAAATGAAAAACTTAGTTGACATTGAAAGATGAAAATGTTAACATAAGGAAGTCGCAAATGAGCGACTAAGTAGTTCTTTGAAAACTGAACGAAACAAACAACGTGAAACGTCAATT
>NZ_JAKUFR010000178.1:0-3337 GCF_022663555.1 Bacillus cereus group sp. BfR-BA-01381 | reverse complement strand
GAAAGAAGCATTGTCTTTAAAGCGAAGGTAAAAGAAAGCGTAAAAGTGGGGGAAGAAATCGTAAATGAGGCGATTGTGGATGATACAAAGAATGTACCAGAAAAGCCTTATGTACCGATTACACCGCAATACAAAGATGGGAAAATTGAGGCAAGAAAAGAAGTAAGTAATCACGAACCGAAGCTAGGCGAGGAAATCGAATATCGAATTATTTTTAATAATACGGTGAAGGATGGAAAGCTAGCAGAGGTGAAGATAGAAGATGAAATTCCAGCTGGTTTAGAGTTTGTACAAGGCAGTGAAAAGGCGGAAGGTGACGAGCCGAAACCAGTAGAGTTGAAAGTAGAAAATGGCAAGGTAATCGCAACATATTCAGAGATTATTGATACGAAAGAAAGAAGTATTGCTTTTAAAGTAAAGGTGAAAGATTCAGTTGCAATAGGTAAGGGGATTACAAATAAAGCGATTATTCATGTGGATGATCCAAATCAACCTATAATTGAACCGACAGCTAAAATTACACCTCAATATAAAGATGGTAAAGTTAAAGCTGATAAAAAGGTAAGTAAAAAAGATCCAAAGCTGGGGGAAGAAATTGAATACCGCATTTCATTTCATAATACGGTGAAAGATGGAAAACTGGCAGAGGTGAAGATAGAAGATGAAATTCCTTCTGGTTTAGAATATGTGAAAGATAGTCTAAAAGCAGAAGGTGATGAGCCGGCGCCAGTAGAGTTGAAAGAAGAAGCTGGTAAGGTTACCGCGAAGTATGAAAATATTACTGACACGAAAGAAAGAAGTATTATCTTTAAAGTGAAGGTGAAAGATTCAGTTGAAGTGGACAAAGCAATTGTAAATAAAGCAATTGTTGATGATACAAAAAATCCACCAGAGCGACCAGAAGTAGATATTACACCGCAGCATAAAGACGGTAAAGTTAAAGCCGATAAAAAGGTAAGTAAAAAGGATCCAAAGCTAGGAGAAGAAGTAGAGTATCAAATTCGTTTTAAAAATACGGTAGAAAACGGAAAACTAGCAGAAGTGAAAATTGAGGATCAATTACCAACTGGTTTAGAGTATGTGAAGGATAGTTTAAAATCAGAAGGTAATGAACCAAATCCAGTAGAGTTAAAAGAAGAAGCTGGGAAAATTACAGCGAAGTATGAGAATATCACTGATACAGCTGAGCGTAGTATTATCTTTAAAGTGAAAGTAACGGAAGTAGCAAAAGTCGGTAAGAAAATCGTGAATACGGCAATTGTGGATGATGATAATCCGAAGAACCCTCCGCAAAAACCAGAAGCAATTATTACGCCGGAGTATAAGGATGGAAAACAAAAAGCTGATAAAACAGTAAATAATCCAGCTCCAAAATTAGGAGAAGAAGTAGAGTATCGAATTACTTTCCGTAACGTAGTAGAGCATGGAAAAGTAGCGAAGGTGAAGATTAAGGATGAATTACCAAATGGCTTAGAGTTTGTGGAAGGTAGTCAAAGAGCCGAGGGAGAGAATCCGAAACCGTTGCATGTGAAAGTGAAAAACGGAATCGTCCTTGCAGAATATCCAGAAATTACGGATATGAAAGAAAGAAGTATCGTCTTTAAAGTGAAAGTGAAAGAAAAAGCTAAAGTAGGCGAAGAGATTGTGAACAAGGCGATTGTGGAAGATACAATAAATCCACCAGAGCAACCGAATATCTCTATTCAGCCTCAATATAAAGATGGTGCATTACAAGCAGAAAAAACAGTAAGTAATCATGAACCGAAGTTAGGAGAAGAAGTAGAATATCGAATTAGCTTTGAAAATACGGTAGAAAACGGAAAACTAACTGAGGTGAAGGTAGAAGATGAGATTCCAGCCGGTTTAGAATACGTACAAGATAGTATAAAGTCTGATGGGCCGGAACCAGATCCAGTGGAACTTAAAGTAGAGAATGGAAAAGTAACAGCAAAGTATCCGGAAATTACAGATACGAAAAAAAGAAGCATCATCTTTAAAGTGCGAGTACAAGAAACGGTACAAGTAGGAAAAGAAATTATAAACAAGGCGATTGTAGATGATAATAATCCGAAGACTCCGCCAGTTGAGCCACTTATACCAATTACGCCGCAATATAAAGATGGGAAACTAGAAGCAAGGAAAGAAGTAAGTAATCATGAACCGAAACTAGGAGAAGAAATCGAATATCGAATTACTTTTAACGGCACAGTGGATGGCGGGAAGTTAGTTGATGTGAAAATTGAAGATGAGATTCCAGCCGGTTTAGAATATGTGCAAGATAGTTTGGAAGCTGTAGGTGACAAGCCTGCACCAACAGAGCTTAAAGTAGAGAATGGAAAAGTAATAGTGAAGTATTCAGATATTATGGATACGAAAGAAAGAAGTATCATCTTTAAAGTGAAGGTGAAAGAAACAGTAAAAGTTGGAGGGAAAATAACAAATAAAGCGATTATTCATGTGGATGATCCGAACCATCCAGTTACGGAACCGACAGCGACAATAAAGCCAGAATATAAAGATGGTAAGTTAAAAGCAACGAAGACGGTAAGTAACAAAGAACCGAAGCTAGGAGAAGAAGTAGAATATCGAATTAGCTTTAAAAATACGGTAGAAAACGGAAAAATAGCCGTGGTTAAGGTAGAAGATGAAATTCCAGCCGGTTTAGAATACGTGCAAGACAGCCTTAGATTTGAAGGTGCCGAGCCAAATCCAGTAGAGTTAAAAATGGAGTTTGGAAAAGTGACTGCTACGTATATAGACATTATGGATAGAAAAGAACGTAGTGTTATTTTTAAGGTGAAGGTAAAAGAAACGGTTAAAATTGGTGAGGATATCGTGAATACGGCGATTGTGGGAGATACAATAAACCAACCAGAAGAACCGATTGTTTCAATAACACCGCAGTATAAAGATGGTATGCTTGAAGCAAAAAAAGAAGTAAGTAATAAAGAACCGAAGCTAGGAGAAGAGGTCGAATACCGAATTAGCTTTAAAAATACGGTAGAAAACGGAAAGCTAGCAGAGGTGAAAATTGAGGATCAATTACCAACTGGCTTAGAGTATGTGAAAAATAGCGTAAAAGCCAAAGACGCAATAGAAGTAAAAGTAGAGAATGGAAAGCTAACTGCAAAGTACGAAAATATTATAGATACAAAAGAAAGAAACATTACTTTTAAAGTGAAAGTAAAAGAAAAAGCCGGTGAAGAAATTGTGAATAGAGCGATTGTTGATGATGGAATAAATCAACCGCTTGAACCAACAGTCTCAATTAAGCCGAAAGAGCCGGAAGTGAAACCGGAAGATCCAAAAGAGCCAGAAGTGAAACCGGAAGATCCGA
>NZ_JAKUFR010000177.1:0-3430 GCF_022663555.1 Bacillus cereus group sp. BfR-BA-01381 | reverse complement strand
TCCTTGTACTCCTTGAGGTCCTGTCGGGCCCATCTCTCCCATTGGACCTTGTAACCCCCTTGGCCCTTGAGGTCCTGTCGGGCCTTGTGGACCGGTTGGACCAGTAATCCCAATACCAGTAAATCCCGTTGGAACAGGAGGAAAGGTAGGTCCAATAAGATTTGGTGAGATTCTGAAATTAGAGTTTAATGAATTTTGTTTATCGCGCTCTTTCATACTTTCACCACCTACACACCATCTTTTTTACATTACAAACCTCTTCTTAATATGTATTTACAAAAATAATCTCAAAGACTATTTTTATTTTAAATAATAAAAACTCCCTTAATTCCTTAAGGGAGTCCAGCAACTGAATCCATATTATCTGTATTAGGGACAGCTTGTGCTATACCCGATGCATTTACACTTTGCCCCATATTTGTTCCTGTTACAGTACCAGCAGGGGTGCCTCTTGTATATGTTGTCGTCACCGAATCACCCGGCTGTAAACAAAGCTTCGTCTCCGTCCCTATTACTGTAACAACGTCAATCCAAGTACATCCCATTGAACCACTATACGATTTCGAAGCAGTAAATGACGTATCACTCAAATTATCACCTGTAAATATATTCCCAGTGTTATTCACAATAACAAACTCTTTTATATGTGCTGGCATACTAACACTCTACCTTTCCTTTACTAACCCAACGTACGTGTACTCGTTGATAATGGTGGAAGAAATACTGATGTTCGAATTACCGCTTCTGGCTGTCTTTTCCCATTTAAAAAAATAGCCGCACTTGACCCTCCAGCACCCGCATAAGCTTTCGATACAGCAAAAGGCGCGATATTATAACAGTCGCCAACATTAACGGCTCCTGTATTGTTAATAATTTTTACTTTACGCATATTAATCCCCATTTACCTATCCCCCTTTTGTACACTGTATGCAAAAGAAAAAAACTTGAAACAGACTCGTTTCAAGTTTTTTAAACTACTTATTTCGTTTCTCCTTCATATTGAAGCATGCCGCCTACCATGTTCACTGTTTTAAATCCTTGCTCATTTAAATAATGGCAGACATTTTCACTGCGCATTCCCGAACGACAAATAAAGATATATTCATTCTCTTTATCAAAGAAATCTACTTTATTTGGGATATCGCCCATTTTAATATGTACAGCTTCTGGAATTTTTCCTGCCGCTACTTCTTCATCTTCCCTTACGTCTACTAAAAATAACGTTTCTCCGTTTTCTAAACGCTCTTGCACTTCTTCTGTAGTAATTGTTTTAACTTCTGTCATATGTTGTTCCTCCTTATATACAATAAAACCTTTAGTTTTCTCTTTAAATAATCATTCCTCATCAATTTTAGCATGCGGAAGAAAGAACGCAAAGAATGGAAAATTTATTTCTCAATTTTCTCGCAAAACTTATTCTTTACAAACATAACCCTTGCATTGTATCCTCAATATACTTGTTTTATGAAAGGAGCCAATGAAAATGACACTTTTCCTTTTCATTATGGGCATCATTTTCTTAATCGCTGCAATTATTGCACTTAGTATGAAAAATAATAGAAAGATAAAATCACCACAAGAAATGTCATTCTTATTTCTATTGCTTAGTATCGCATTCTTCGGTATAGCAATTGCCACATATATTTTCCGCCTACAAATCATGTAATAAAAGGTGCCTACTACATACATTGCACCTTTTTCACATCATTTATTTTCTACACAAAACTAGACACTTTCCGATTTAAAAATTCATAAACTTTCTTTTCAAATAAATGAATATCAAATGCTCCCGCCATATGTCCATTTATACTTTCTATCTCATACACTTCCGCATACTTCCCTTGTTTTTGCAACATGTCTACCATTTTATAATTATAACGTGGCGGCTGAAGCAAATCTTGTTTACACGGAATCATAAGTACATTAGCTTCTATATTAGACAGTGCCTCTTCTAAAGACGAAAATCCATGCGCAATATCATGTAATAAAACTGCTTTCGCAGTATACATCCATGAATTTGCATCTACTAAAGCTATACTTCTATTTATCACTTTGTTAATTTCTTTCTCAAATGATGTTAATGCAGAAAATGTTTCATAAGGCTCTTTCTCTATACTATTACGAGGAAATGTCGTTTCGTAAAACTGCTCATCAAATGCGTTCATAAACATCATTCTATTCGCTAAATGAAGCCCCTTCATTGGCTGCTCTTCTCCATATTTTCCGCCATTCCAACTTGGATCCAGCTCGATAGCCTCAATTGCATTTTGCGCTACATTTACCGACGTAATAATTAGATTTTGCGGGTTCGTAATAACACCAATCATCCGCTCTACCATATGAGGATAATGAACAGCCCATTGCTGCGCAATCATCCCGCCAGCTGACGGTCCCATTACAGCATGTAGCCTTGCGATTCCCATATCTTTTATTAACTCATATTGCATACGAGCTACATCAAGAAATGTAAAAACCGGAAAGTCCATCGCATATTCATCTCCAGTTTTCGGATTAATCGATTTCGGTCCCGTTGTAATTACATAAGGGTTCTTCACCTGCACATTACAAAGATTATCAGTGCATATAACGAAGTATTTATTTGTATCAATTGCTTTTCCCGGTCCAATTAAACCATCCCACCAGCCAGACTCCTCATCATGCGCTGTATATTTTCCTGCTGCGTGACTAGTTGCACTAAAATAATGACAAACCAAAATCGCATTTGACCTTTCTCTATTTAAAGTACCATAAGTCTCATACCCCATTTGAACAGGAATTGTCCTACCATTTTCAAATGTAAACTCCTTTAAAATAAATTTCTCCTTTTTTACAATTTGCACAGACTCTCCCTCTTCTCGTCATAGTATGTACTGCTTACTAAAGGATTTTTTCTATGCAAACCAATCTCCTCCTTCTTTTCATAAATAAATGAATAATATACAAAATTAGCCACAAAATAGCACTATATTACACAATTAAAGAGGGCATACATATGATTTGGAATTGGCTACGTAAGAAAAAAAAATCAAATACAACAGAGAAAAATGAAGCAGATAACTCGGAGCAACACGCTAACAATCAAGAGGATGATAACAAAAAACTGACTAGAAGTATGAAGCATAATAAAGATAACAATGGCGAGCAAAAAAAAGAGGGACACAAGGAGTCTTCTCAAGGTCAGCAACAACATACTAAGCAAAATGAATCCAACCAGGATCAACAACAACGCTCTAAGCAAGATCATTCGGCTCAAGAGAAACAGCAACACTCTGAACAAGATGACCGTGATCAAAATAAACAACAACACGCTAAGCAAGACGAATCAAATCAGCGAGATAAGCAGCAAAATTCTAAACAAGACGAATCAAATCAGGGTAAACAGCAAGATTCTAAGCAAGGCGACTCAGATCAAGATAAACAACAAAACTCT
>NZ_JAKUFR010000176.1:0-3499 GCF_022663555.1 Bacillus cereus group sp. BfR-BA-01381 | reverse complement strand
TGTTCCAATTGGCACACCTGTAATGGTCGCAACCGTTAAACCAGTAAACATAAATGCAATTGCACTCGCACGTTTATTCTCAGGTACAAGCGCAGCCGCAATTGTGGATCCTATCGACATAAAAACGCCGTGTGCAAACGCAGATACAACCCTTGCGATAAGTAACACAGTAAAGCTTGTTGCCACTGCCGCAATTCCATTACCAATAATGAAAATAATCATAATCCACATTAATAATGTCTTTCGCGACATACTAGCTGTTACTGACGTTAATACCGGGGCACCGAACGCTACTCCTAACGCATATAAAGAAACGGTTAAACCCGCTGTTGTGACAGAAACATGTAAATCCTCTGAAATAGATGGTAATAAACCGACACTAATAAATTCGGTTGTACCAATTCCAAACGCACTAATGGCTAGTGCTAATAAAGCAAACATACTTCTTCGATTCGTCTGCATAGCCGAAGAAGATACTGTATATGAATTCAATTGAACCCCTCCTTAATACGAGAAATCCAATCATAATAGTGTGAAAAAAGGCCTTTTTTCTTCTACAAAAATAACTTTATTGCTCATATATGCTATTATGAATGGCTTCGCTCTTTTTTTGAAGAACGCACTTAAAAGTACGATAGGTACCAAAAAGTAACATAGGCACTTTTTAGTACCGTACTACTCATTTCCCTCTTACGTATGCTATTATGGAACATATTCAACATGATAAAAAGTACGTACTTTAAAGTGCTATAGGTACTTTTTAGTAACATTTAAATGATTTAGCTTCTTTTGTTGGAGAAATGCAATCTAGATTCATCAAAGGAGATTTTTATATGAAGAAATATAACATTCCCGTTGAAGCGACTTTAGAAGTTATCGGTGGAAAATGGAAAGTCGTTATTCTTTGCCACTTAACGAAAGGTACAAAGAGAACGAGTGAATTAAAACGTCTCATGCCTGGTATTACACAAAAAATGTTAACGCAGCAATTACGCGAACTAGAAGACGACGGCGTTATTCAAAGAAAGGTATACAATCAAGTACCACCAAAAGTAGAATATTCCCTTACAGACTACGGTTGGTCTTTAGAATCCATTCTTGATTCCCTTTGTACTTGGGGCGAATGCCATCTTGAAAAAGAAGGCAAGACATCGATGCTAATTGCAGAAAGTGAATAAAAGGAAAAAGGAAAAAACGAACATGAATTTGTTCGTTTTTTCCTTTTTTTGTTTATATATATGTACATTTCTAACTGGAACAAAATATTTTATACGCTTCCATACCTTGTCAGTACTACGTTATACGCTCAATATCAAATAATTAGGAATCATTTTTATGTTAACATAGGTGTATATAGTATATAATATAGGATATATATTATATACACTTTCCGGTAACGGAGCTTTTCCATTATGCGGACAAGCCATATATCGGACAGTTCATAAATAATAAGTAAGACGTTATGGTTTTAGATTTATGTTTGCAGCTTACTTGCTGTCATAAATTTAAAGGCATTTTATTGTGTTTTGTGAAACTTTGTATAAAGTTTCGTAACCGTTTACTATCTTACTTATCAAAAATAAGAGTATTGCTATCGTAAAGGAGAATTGGAGATGCCAGAAACTATGACTCAAACAAAGCCAGAACAAGAAACTGTACAAATTTCTGCTAGCCAAGGACAACTTGATGTACTTGATCAGTTGTTAAAACCTGAGGTACAAGAATCATTAACAACACTAGTAGAACAGCTTCCAAAATTAACTGAGCTTGTTAACATTTTAACTAAGTCTTATGACTTCGCTCAAACTGTTGCTACTGATGAAGTATTAAAAAGCGACACTGTTGGTGCAATCACAGAGCTTGTAGAACCTGTAAAAGATACAGTGAAAAGCATGGCTGCTACTGCAATCGAAGCGAAAGATCGTGCTGACGAAAGCAACGAAGTTATCGGCCTGTTCGGTCTATTGAAATTATTAAAAGACCCACAAGCACAAAAAATGTTCCGATTTGTGAACGCATATCTTCAAATTAGTGCAGAACGTAACAATAAATAAGTTAACTTATAACAACAATTAGTAAAGACGGGGGATATCATACTATGTCAAAACAAATTGTCATCTTAGGCGCTGGTTATGGCGGTCTTCTTGCCGCTTTAAACGTACGTAAATATTACAGCAAATCAGAAGCACAAGTTACAGTGATTAACCAATACCCAACACACCAAATTATCACTGAACTACACCGCCTTGCAGCTGGTAACGTGTCTGAGCAAGCAGTTGCAATGCCACTTACAAAGCTTTTCAAAGGTAAAGATATCGATCTTAAAATCGCAACAGTTGAGTCATTCTCAGTTGATAGCAAAGAAATCAAATTAGCTGGCGGCACTACTTTATCTTACGATGCACTTGTAGTTGCTTTAGGAAGTAAAACTGCTTACTTCGGTATTCCAGGACTAGAAGAAAACAGCATGGTATTAAAATCTGCTGCTGATGCAAACAAAATCTACAAACACGTTGAAGACCGTATTCGTGAATACGCGAAAACGAAAAACGAAGCTGATGCTACAATCGTAATCGGTGGTGGCGGATTAACTGGCGTTGAGCTAGTTGGTGAGCTTGCTGACATTATGCCTAAACTTGCAAAAAGCCACGGCGTAAATCCAAAAGAAGTTAAACTTCTTCTTGTTGAAGCAGGTCCAAAAATCCTTCCAGTATTACCAGACCACTTAATCGAACGTGCAACTACTAGCCTAGAAGCACGCGGCGTTACATTCTTAACTGGTCTTCCTGTAACAAACGTTGCTGGCAATGAAATCGACTTAAAAGACGGTCAAAAACTTGTTGCTAACACATTCGTTTGGACAGGTGGCGTTCAAGGTAACCCACTAATCGGTGAATCAGGTCTTGAAGTAAACCGTGGTCGTGCAACAGTTGATGCATACCTACAATCCACTTCTCACAAAGACGTATTCGTTGCTGGAGACAGCGCTGTTGTCTTCGCTCCAGACGGACGTCCATACCCACCAACTGCACAAATCGCTTGGCAAATGGGTGAGTTAATTGGATACAACTTATACGCAGCACTAGAAGGCAAAGCATTCGAAGAGTTCGCACCTGTAAACTCTGGAACACTTGCTAGTCTAGGACGTAAAGATGCTGTTGCTACAATCGGAGCAAGCAATACTCCACTTAAAGGTTTACCAGCATCATTAATGAAAGAAGCAAGTAACGTTCGTTACTTATCACACATTAAAGGTCTATTCAGCTTAGCTTACTAATCTGAATATAAGCCCGAATCATGCCCTGCATGGTTCGGGCTATTTTTATCCGTAATTTTCTCTAACTTATTTATTCGTCAAAAAAATGATATACCCTTTAAATTTATCTAAATATACTGACTTTTTATAATAAAAGCTGTCCCGTTTTGGAACAGCTTTTATTGTCACCTTTTGTCGGTAAATCGATATATCGAGAAAATCGCTGATATAATTCGAGTTACG
>NZ_JAKUFR010000175.1:0-3704 GCF_022663555.1 Bacillus cereus group sp. BfR-BA-01381 | reverse complement strand
AAAAGTTTTGTATAAGGAAACTATAAAGGAGAGAAAGAAATGAATCAACATATTGGTAACTTAATTATTCGTATCGTGTTAGGGGTAACGTTCTTTATGCACGGTTTAACAAAATTCCAATCGGGGATTGACAATATTGCAGGGTGGTTCACAAGCATTGGTTTACCAGGAGGACTTGCATACGGTGTAGCAACAGTTGAATTAGTTGGCGGTCTATTATTAATTCTAGGTTTAGGTGTAAGATATATTGGATTATTATTTGCACTAGTTATGGTTGGAGCAATTGTAAAAGTAAAATGGTCAGCTGGTTTATTAGGAGATGGAAAAAATCCTGGCTTCGAATTAGAGCTTGCATTGTTAGCAATGGGTGCGTACTTATTTGTTGCGAAAGCGGATGGTTTTGTAGATAATTTCTTAAAAGAGAAAATGTCAAAGAAGAACTAATTTACATGGGAGGCTAACAAGATGAGTTTTCAACTTCATCCCGATACAACACTTGATGTTGTTCATTTATATGTATCAAATATAAAGAAATCACTAGAGTTTTATACAGAAGTATTAAGTATGAAAGTACTAAAAGAAGATGAAATGGTCGTTACATTTGGGAATGAAAATAACGAACCACTCCTTATCATTGAAGAAAAGAAGGAAGCCTTACCAAAGCAAAGAGGGAGAACGGGTTTATATCATTACGCAATTTTATTACCGAGCAGACAGGATTTAGCGAATATCCTTCGTCATCTTGTAGAAATGGTTTATCCACTGCACGGCGGAGCTGACCATTACTTTAGTGAGGCCCTTTATTTAGCTGATCCAGATGGAAACGGGATTGAAATTTATCATGATCGTCAAAAAGAAGTTTGGCGTGATGAGAATGGAGAGCTACCATTTGTTAGTAACCCGTTAGCTGGTGAAGAATTATTGCAGCAAGGAAGTACATGGAGTGGGTTTCCAGCTGGTACTGTGATGGGACATATTCATTTCCATGTAGCTGATTTGGAAGAAGCGAAACGTTTCTATGTGGATGGTCTTGGTTTTGAAGTAACGATCCCAGCCCGTAATGGGGCGCTCTTTGTATCGGCAGGTGGCTACCATCACCATATCGGTTTAAATACGTGGCAAGGTGAAGGAATACTACCGCAAATGCCAAATTCTGTTGGCTTGAAATATTTCACAATTGTATTAGCAGATGAAAAACAAAAAGAGCAAGTATGTGAAAGCTTAAAAAATATTGGCAAGATTGCTACGTACAAAGATGGAATATTACAAGTAGAGGATCCATTTGGACATTGTATCCATTTCAAAATAAAAGGAGAAGCCTAATAAAGGCTTCTCTTTTTTACTTTCTTATAATGGCTTTTTCATTTTGGACAAATAGTTCATCAAATTGCTTCGCAAGCTCAAAATCGAGTTTCGTTAAACCTTTTGCATTCCAAGATGACAAAGTAATAATGACTGCTTTATACTGGATAAGGATAAATGGGTGGTGATTATGTTCTTCTGATAGTTTGGCGGCTTCAGAGACAAATTCGACTCCTTTTAAGTAGTCGGAAAACATATATTTTCTTTCAATCCATTTTTCATCTTTTACTACCCATTTATCTAACCTCAATAATTCTTCTTGAACTTCCTCTTCAGTTAATCGTAGCATCATTTTTCACATCCTTTACTGGAAGTAGCGTAAGACCATTGTTAATAAGACGTGTCACAGCTTCATCAGTTGTGAAAGTAGAAAGTTGTTGTAATAATGCTGCTGATGTTTCATGCCCTTTGTTATGCTCTAAAAGCAATTCTAATATTTCAAGGCGAAGTAACCATTCTTTCGGATACAATTTATTTAATACCTCTTGAATTGCTACTAATTGCTCGATATGCGCGTCGTGTAAAATACCTTCATTTCGAATGTCACGAACGGTTTGATACATACGTTCAAGTTCATTCAGTACAAGTGGAGCAGGTATTTTTTGAACTTCTTCATCTGTTTGGAAAAATGCTGCAGCATCTGCGGCACCTGGGAATACCGAAGTAATTGTTGAACCAACAGCCATATCAAATGCACCCCATGAAGCATCAAATAAAACACGATCGTTATAAGTAACTGTGCAATTGATAAAGGAAATAAGCGCAATTTTTTTATCGTTTTTTACAATATCTGTTACTGTTCCTTTTACATGAATACCACTTGCAAAAGTAAACTCAGCAACATTTCCAATTGTAATTCCTAATGATTGTAATTGTTCATCTGTACAATTTTCTAATGCAATATTTTCAGTGAGTAATCCAATTGGTGTTCCAAAACCGTCACTGTGTACAGACGTAGAATGATTCGCTAGTTGTTTATTGTGAATTGCTAATGCTGTTGGCGAACTCGTTCGCATGTAAATCAATTCACCTGCATCATTTTCAATCGTCTCGGTAAATGTACCTGTAATTTGTAATCCGCTATTTAATTCAGCAGTTGCATGATTTTCAGAACGAATTGCTTTTTCTAAGCCTTCTTTACCACCTGTTTTAAAGGCCATCGTTTCAGAGAATTTCTCAAGTGCTTCTGTTAATTCTTCAAATGACTCACAAACAAATAGTTGTGGTTGCATTTTTGTTACGTCATAAGTTGTACCTGTGCATGCCTCGATAGAGAATGGAACTTTTTCAACAGCGTCTGTTAAGCAATGTTTACTTTCGCCAACAGAAGAAAGAAGACCAGCACCATATATTTTTGGAGCGTTTATATTTCCGATTAATCCATATTCTACTGTCCACCAGAAAAGACGTGAAATTTGTTCCGCTTCTGATAAACCAGAAACTAAGTTTTGTTTTGCAATTACATTATTTTCAGCAGCTGTAACTTCATCAGGGGTAGAAGTAGGGCTTTCTTTTACAATTGTTAATGTACGAACTGCTTCAAACGCATCATGTTCTTCTTTTGTAGAGAAAGCTTTTGCACCAATTTGCCCAAAGCGTTTCACATATTTTGCATATGTAGGATCAAGTAAAATAGGTGCGTGTCCTGCTGCCTCGTGTACAATATCTGGAGCAGGTGTATACTCGATGTTTTCTACTTTGCGAATATCTGTTGCGATTGGTAATAATCCGTGTCCTTGAAAATCGAAGAAGGCTACGCCAGGAATAAGCCCGTCAATCGTTACAGCACCCCAGCTGCTTGGTGCTAAACATTCATTCATTTCTTCTACCTTTGGAATTGCATCTATATTAATACCAGATGATTGTAATCCGTTCACATAGGCTGGATGAGCAACGTCTTTTAAGAAACTATGATTTTGTCTCATAATGTAACGCCACACAGCGTGATTCACCGGTGTGTATTGATCATAATGCTGTGTGGATACGAATGGTTTTAAATGCGATGGAATTTCTGTTTTCTTTGTCATTTAGACATCCTCCTTTTTTTAATAAAATTAAGTATCGGTTTCGTATAGCTTGTATCACCCCCTTTCAAAATTGTAAGCGCTTATAAGATTTTATCATAAGATTCGGAATTATTTAACATTTGTTTCTGTGAGAAATAGAAAAAGCCCCTATCGGAAAATCCGATAGGGGCGAAAGAATCGCGGTACCACCCTATTTGTAAGTGAAAATATACTTACATCTCAATTAATGATAACGGAAAAACTCCGTCTTTTCCTTCATGCCTATAAGCACTACGAAAAAGAAGCTCCAGAATTGTAATTCATACTTATATATGT
>NZ_JAKUFR010000174.1:0-3741 GCF_022663555.1 Bacillus cereus group sp. BfR-BA-01381 | reverse complement strand
AGCCCTTCGCGTCTAAGAACCTTCCCCACGAGAAGGTAAAAAGCACCTTCTGTGAGAAAGAACCTTAGCCGTCAGGGCTAAACAGTCGCCTCCGCTTTATATGAAATCCAGCTCCAGCGGCAAGAATGTTCGGTGGCTTCGCGCCTTCCTGCGAGGCAAAAAACACCTCTACGTCAGGAGCTCCATCCCCCTCACATTCTAAACGAGCCGCTTCCGCTTTATAAGTTACCTACGTTTTCTACTTAGTCCCATTGCGTTTTCTACTTTGCGTAGTTGTTTGAATGCAACGCGATTTGCTTTTTCGGCACCTTTGTCTAGAATTTCGTCTAGTTCTGGTGAGTTGATTAGTTCGTTATATTTGTCTTGGATTGGACGAATCGCTTCTACGACTACTTGTGCTAGGTCGCCTTTGAAGTCGCCATATCCTTTTCCTTCGTACATTGCTTCGATTTCTTCAACTGTTTTTCCAGAGAATGAAGAGTAGATTGTTAATAAGTTAGAGATGCCAGGTTTGTTTTCTTTATCGAATTTCACGATACCTTCAGAGTCAGTTACAGCACTCTTAATTTTCTTTTCAATTGTTTTTGGTTCATCAAGCATGCTGATCATTGATTTTGGATTCGGATCAGATTTACTCATTTTTTTCGTAGGCTCTGTTAGTGACATAACGCGAGCTCCTACTTTTGGAATGCGAATTTCAGGAATTGTGAATACTTCACGGAAGCGTTTGTTGAAACGCTCTGCTAGGTCACGTGTTAATTCCATATGTTGCTTTTGGTCATCACCAACAGGCACGATTTCAGTGTTGTAAAGTAAAATATCAGCAGCCATTAATGGTGGATAAGTTAGTAATCCAGCTGGAACTGAATCTCTACCTGATGCTTTATCTTTATATTGCGTCATACGCTCTAATTCTCCAACGTAAGCAACTGATTGCATAATCCATCCTAGTTGAGCGTGTGCCGGTACTTCTGACTGTACAAATAACGTAGCTTTTTCAGGATCGATACCGCATGCTACATAAAGTGCAGCAAGACTGCGGATGTTTTTACGAAGCCCCACGGGATCTTGAGGCACTGTAATCGCATGTTGATTTACAATACAGAAATAACAGTCGTGTTCATTTTGAAGCTCTGTAAATTGCTTCATAGCTCCTAAATAGTTTCCAAGTGTAATCGTTCCACTTGGCTGAATACCAGAAAAGATAACTGACATAAGTAATTCCTCCTAAATTTGAATGCGTGATGGGGAAGAGAAGGCAAACAAAAAAGCCCATTCATCCCAAAAAACTATAGGGACGAATGGACCGCGGTACCACCCTAATTATTTCACTACTGTGAAATCTCTCTAATCCATAATAACGTTTGGATATAACGCCAAAGCCTACTACTTTCGGTTCGGTTTGGAGCTCAAAAGCCCATTCCATACTGTACAATTACTTGTTCACACCAGCCACAAGCTCTCTGAAATTGCCTCAATATGTACTCTTCTTTATCATCGCATACATATAAATTTATTTATTGTTACCTGAGCTCTTTAAATATGAAAGAACTAAAGTTTTATAACAAAATGTTTTGCTGATTATTATATCATATGGGATAGTGTTTGCAAACTACATCAAAATAGTAAAGCTAATGAAGGTCGAGAACAACCCAAGAACGATACCGGTAATGCAAATTGGATACGTCCATTTGAATGAATATGTTTTATAAATACGTTCTTTCTTATCGACAGGTTCCTCTACTTCTTCAATTAAAGAGTCCACTTTTTTGTTCGTACCAAATACTCTCTGGAAGGCGTAAATTGTTACGTTAAAAAATCCATTTTGAAATATGAATAAAAAACCGCCTATGAGAATAAAAAATAGTGCAACATAAAACGATATATTGACAAAATTCAACAAAAATTGCGATGAAACGAGGAATGCGCCAATACTAGAAGCGATTATCGCTATGAAAATTAGTATACAAGTATGAAAAAAAACTTTATTCAAAATGTTCCCCTCCGTCAAAATATTACTAGAATTATTATACTATAAAAGCTATAATATGTACTAGAACTAATTTTTTGAAAATTATACGCAATTAAAGGTCTGATTGCAAGATGATGGTAGCAATGTTAACGTATCCCTTTACAAAAAAATAAAAAAATAAACATTTTATTAAAAATTTTAACAAAAAAACAAAAAACTATATTCACAATTGTTATATTATATGTATAATGAAAATTGTAGAAACTTGGAGATTATTCTTTCAATTCTACTTTTTTACAAGTGAGGGTACAGGAAGTGCAATTAGGGGAGGCAACACAACATGAAGAAAAAGATACCGTTATTACTTGCATCGACGTTGACTGTCAGTATGTTAGGAGCTTGTAGTTACCAAAAAGAGGATAATAAAGCAGGCGCGAAAGAAAAATCCTCAAACAAGCAAGTGTTAAATCTAACTGAGACAGCTGAAATCCCAACTATGGATACGACGTTATCAACAGATGCAACATCTTCTAACATCATGAATAACACAATGGAAGGGTTATATCGTCTGGGGAAAGATGATAAACTTGTTCCGGGTGTCGCTAAATCTTATGAGAAATCAGAGGATGGCAAAAAGTATGTGTTTAAGTTACGTGAAGATGCGAAATGGTCTAATGGTGAACCTGTAACAGCGAAGGACTTCGTTTATTCTTGGCGAAGAGCTGTAGATTCAAACACGGGTGCCAAGTTTGCTTACATACTATTTGATGTTAAAAATGCGGAGAAAGTTAACAAAAAAGAGTTACCAGTTGAAGAACTTGGTGTAAAGGCAATTGATGATCATACACTTGAAGTGGAATTAGATAACCCTGTTCCTTATTTTGTAAGTTTAACAGTCTATCCAACATTGTATCCTTTGAATGAGAAGTTTGTAACAGAACAAGGAGCAAAATTTGGATTAGAATCCAATACGACACTTTATAATGGTCCATTCGTATTAAATGAATGGAAGCATGAACAAAGTTTCCAACTTAAGAAGAATCCAACGTATTGGGAAAATAAAGAAGTAAAACTTGAGGAAATAAACTTCAATATTGTTAAGGATCGTTCAACTGCTATAAATCTATATGAAACGAAAGCAATTGATCGTGTAGTCTTAACATCAGAGTTTGTAGATAAATACAAATCAGATGCTGACTTTAAAACGATTAAGAGACCATCTACACAATTTATTCGCTTAAATGAAAAGAATAAATTTTTAGCAAATAAAAATATCCGAAAAGCAATTGCAATGTCCTTTGAACGTGAAAACATCGGAAAAGTGATCTTAAACGATGGTTCAGAGGGTATATATGGTTTTGTTCCGAAAGGCTTAGCAAAAGGTCCGAATGGAAAAGACTTCCGTGAAGAAAACGGAAAGCTTATAAAAGAGGATATGAAAGAAGCACAAAAATACTGGGAAGCTGGTAAAAAAGAACTTGGTGTAGACAAAGTAGAGTTAGAGCTATTAAACTTTGATACTGATGATGCTAAAAAAATCGGAGAGTATTTAAAAGGCCAATTTGAAAAGAACTTACCAGGTTTAACAGTTCCAACAAAAATGCAGCCATTTGCACAAAAATTAAAACTTGAAGCAAGTGGAGATTATGCAATGTCATATGCGGGATGGAGTCCGGATTATATGGATCCTATGTCATTCCTTGAGATGTATACGACAGGTAATGCGCAAAACAAAGTACATTACGCAAACCCAGCGTATGATGATTTAA
>NZ_JAKUFR010000173.1:0-3759 GCF_022663555.1 Bacillus cereus group sp. BfR-BA-01381 | reverse complement strand
CGGAAGTTAAGCTCTCTAGCGCCGATGGTAGTTGGGACCTTGTCCCTGTGAGAGTAGGACGTCGCCAAGCAACTGTAAGACGAGTCAGAATGACTCGTCTTTTTTGTGTTTAATGGAGTAATCTTGTAATTAATGTCGCCTCTATAAGTACGTTGATCTAACAAGAAACACCTTGATTTAATTATGATTTCACATTTAAATAGTGTACCTTCAGAAAAATATGGCCAAGTTGATTAAACTGTCTATTTGTTAACAAGAATATATACAAGATAATGCCCTCTGTAGCCTGTTCACCCCTTCTTTTATTTCTTCAGTTGTTAAATGTCCGTACCCTATAATAATTTGATTATGATGTTTTCCTTTTTTAATGGCGTGGTCTTCCACGGGATATACTTTTACTCCGAGTTGTTGAATTTCCTCAAGTAATTCTTTTGTGAATTGAACTTGATTGAATTCAACAATCAAGTGTAATCCTGTAGAATAGCCGAAAATATTGATCTTATTTGAGAATGCTAATTTTAATTGCTGGATAAGGAAGTTTCTTCGATTTTTATAGAGTTTTTTCATCTTCATAATATGCCGTTCCAAATGATCTTCGGTAATAAATTTAGCAAGAACAAGCTGATTTAAAGAAGGTGTATGTAGATCTGAAAACCATTTTACTTTGCGACATTTTTCAATAAGGTGTGAGGGAAGAACTAAGTATCCCATCCTAAGGGCCGGTGATAAAATTTTACTAAATGAACCTATATATATAACACGCTCGGGATCCAATCCCTGTAATGAACTTACGGGTGAGCCTTCATATCGAAATTCACTGTCATAATCATCTTCAATGAGGTAGCAATTTGTTTTTCTTGAGTAGTTAATCAATTGAACCCGTCGTTGAATCGGTAATGTTCCACCTAAAGGAAACTGATGAGAAGGAGTAATAAAGATAAATTTTGGATTTTTATTTACAGGTAGCAAAGATGTATCCATCCCATTATCATCAACTGGTATAGGATAAAGGAAGGCTCCTGAATTTTTAAAAATTGTTTGAATGTCATTGGTAATAGGATCTTCTATTATTACTTCATCACCCGTTGATAAAAGTAATTTAGAAACAAGTGTTAAAGCTTGAGTTGCACCAGAAGTAATCACTAATTGTTCTGGATGACAAAAAACTCCTCTTGTTTTTAATAAATAGCGTGATAAAGCCTTTCTTAATTCGGGACGCCCTTCGGGAATATCGTATCCAAACGTAGAAGGAGGTGCTTCGTGCCATATTGTGTGAGACAAATTTGCCCATCTCTTGCGTGGAAATAAGTCTAATGCTGGTATCCCTGAACGAAAATTAATGATGTTACTGTCTTTGTTTATTTCTTCGCACCAAGATAAAGAATCAATTAGAGTTGATTTTTTACGTTGTTCTAAATAAGTCCCCTCGGCAATGAATGTTCCTGCTCCCTGTCGAGCGACCAAAAAACCTTCGGAAAATAATTGATCATAAGCTTCTAAAATTACATTCCTAGATACGTTTAACTCAGAAGATAATTCCCGTGTTGATGGTAACTTTTCTCCGGACTGTAGGTCTCCATTTAATATTCGCTCACGTATTTGGTAATAAACCTGTCGAATTAAACTAATATCTAACGATCGATCAATAGGTATCCAAAGCATATAAATGCTCCCTTCATCAAAATTGGTACCATAAAAATTTGGCTAAAATGGTACTAATACGAACCATTTTAGCATGCTATAGTTGGATCAAATAGTTCTAAGGGAGATGAAAATGTGATGACGAAAGAATTTCAAGTAGCTCAGGCATTTAAATCGATTGCAAGAAATGAACATATAAAATCCTATGTACAACAATCCACGGAGCTCTATGTGTTATTGTTGCAAGCTGCGAAACGCTTTGTCACCGGAGAAACGAGACATGAGGGGATTGTGACGGCAAAAGAACTAATTACAAAAGGGTATCATACTTCACTGGAGTATATAGGGGAAAATAAGCTAGATATAAAGGAGTGTTATAAAGCAAAAAATGAGTTTTTGAATCTTATTGGGGACGTGGGTGCTCTTTCTATAAAACAAACAGTATCACTTGATTTATCGCATATTGGATTATCTATAGATCCAGAAATATCTTATATTCATTTAATGGAGTTGGCAGAGAAGGCAAATGTACAAGGAACTACCCTTATGATAAGTATGGAAGAATCATCTAAGGCAGAGGACATTCTTTCTATCTATAAAAAAACAACAGAGCAATATCCTAATGTAGGGATAACAATTCAGGCACATTTATATCGATCGAACAATGATATTCAAGAACTCCTAAATTATCCAGGGAAAATACGAGTTGTAAAAGGTGCCTATCAAGAAGTTCCGGATATTGCTATGCCTAGGTCAACCGATTTAAATCAGCAGTATCTTCAAATTGTAGAACAACTAATTGAAAACAATCACCCTCTATCTATAGCTACACATGATGAAATTCTTATTAAAGAGATGGAACAACGTCAATATTTTAGTCAATCTAATGTAGAGATAGAAATGTTATATGGAATTCGTCCGGATATGTTAAATGATTTGAAAAACAAAGGACATAACGCTAGAGTATATTTGACTTATGGGAAAGAGTGGTATTTGTATTTATGTCACCGGATTGCTGAACATCCAGAAAATCTATATCATGCGGTGACAGATATGATACATTCATCTTCAGAGCAGCGGAGTCGGGAATATTGAATATACCTTTTATCTTAAATGTAAAAGTTATTTTGGCTGTGTCCCCAAAGTAAGAGTTAGATTTTTTTTAGATTAGAAATTCAGGCTCGTTTTATATCGGAATTTTAGGCTTGTAGCTAGAAATAAGTGAATTTGTAATTCTATATGTATTTCAAAACGAAGGATATATAAAAGAACAATAAAATTACATGTTATAGGTATAGGATAAACATACTTAAATGTTATAAAAAGTGATACAAACAAAAGAACGCTCGTTCCTCCTCGGTGTGTTGAGTATACTAGATCAATTGAGGTTCGTATTTTTAATCCTGTATATATACTGAAAAAGAAATGCTATTAATCGGTTCGGACCTCGAATGTAGTTTGTATGCATATCTTAAGTTTCTGCTAAGAGGATATAACGGCTATTACCACTAGGCTGTATGGAAATGGATGAGGCCTAAAGATGAAAGAGATATAAGATGGATATTTCAGTGACGCAGGATAGTTAGTAAGTATATTTGTATATATTTATGAGTAAACAGATAAGTAAGGATTACCTCATATAAGGGGAACTCTATAACTAGAATAGTATACAAGTTTATTATGAACTTCTGTATCGTTGTTTATTATAAGAATACGTATATCTTTAATCCTTTCTAATGGGGTGCGTGATAAACAAGGAGGTATTTGGGGAATAACTTTTTAATTACACATTAGTCTTTATTAATATTGTTTGTTTCACTAAGTAAACCTTTCATATAAATTAAGTCTATAGGGCTAAGGTAACTTGGATATATTTTGGAAGAGGAGATTAAAGAGAAGTAGAAGTTGCTTTTCTAGTAATGTAATTTTTATAGATTCTTCTCTAGGTTAGAGAGTGTCAAAATATTAACTTGAATATATTTATAAAAAGGTGTTGACGATTGCTACTTAGAGGTGTAATATAGAACAAGTCGCCGATGACAATAACGTCGAAAGCGACAAACGAAATAAAAAACTTAGTTGACATTAACTAACGAAGATGTTAACATAAGGAAGTCG
>NZ_JAKUFR010000172.1:0-3879 GCF_022663555.1 Bacillus cereus group sp. BfR-BA-01381 | reverse complement strand
ACCAAAAGCACAACCAATTCCAGCTGGTGAATATCCAGAAACTCGTGAGAAAATGAGTGGTATCCGTAAAGCAATTGCGAAAGCAATGGTTAACTCTAAACATACAGCTCCTCACGTAACATTAATGGATGAAGTAGATGTAACTGAACTTGTTGCTCACCGTAAGAAGTTCAAAGCTGTTGCAGCTGACAAAGGTATTAAATTAACTTACCTTCCATACGTTGTTAAAGCTTTAACATCTGCATTACGTGAATATCCAATGTTAAACACTTCTTTAGATGATGCTTCTCAAGAAGTAGTTCATAAACATTACTTCAACATCGGTATCGCAGCTGATACAGACAAAGGTCTATTAGTACCAGTTGTTAAAGATACAGATCGCAAGTCTATCTTCACAATTTCTAACGAGATCAATGATCTTGCTGGTAAAGCACGTGAAGGTCGTTTAGCTCCTGCTGAAATGAAAGGCGCTTCTTGCACAATTACAAACATTGGTTCTGCAGGTGGACAATGGTTCACTCCAGTTATCAACCACCCAGAAGTAGCAATCCTTGGTATCGGCCGTATCGCTGAGAAACCAGTTGTGAAAAATGGTGAGATCGTTGCAGCTCCAGTATTAGCATTATCTCTAAGCTTTGACCATCGTTTAATTGACGGCGCAACTGCTCAAAAAGCATTAAACCAAATTAAACGTCTATTGAATGACCCACAATTATTAGTAATGGAGGCGTAATAACAATGGTAGTAGGAGATTTCCCAATTGAATTAGATACAGTCGTTGTTGGTGCAGGTCCTGGTGGATACGTTGCGGCAATTCGTGCAGCACAATTAGGTCAAAAGGTAGCAATCATTGAAAAAGCTAACCTTGGTGGCGTATGCTTAAACGTTGGATGTATTCCTTCAAAAGCGTTAATCAATGCAGGTCATCGTTATGAGAATGCAATGCATTCTGATGACATGGGTATCACTGCAGAGAACGTAAAAGTTGACTTTACAAAAGTTCAAGAATGGAAAAACGGCGTAGTTAAGAAATTAACTGGCGGTGTTGAAGGCCTTCTTAAAGGTAACAAAGTTGAAATCATTCGCGGTGAAGCTTACTTCGTAGATGCTAACACATTACGCGTAATGACTGAAGATGCAGCTCAAACTTATACGTTTAAAAATGCTGTTCTTGCAACTGGTTCTACACCAATCGAAATTCCAGGATTCAAATACTCTAAACGTGTTATCAACTCTACAGGCGCTTTAAGCTTACCTGAAATTCCTAAAAAACTTGTTGTAATCGGCGGCGGTTACATCGGTATGGAATTAGGTACTGCATATGCTAACTTCGGTACAGAAGTTACTGTAGTAGAAGCTGGCGACGAAATCTTAGCTGGTTTCGAAAAAGCTATGAGCTCTGTTGTTAAACGTGCTCTACAGAAAAAAGGTAACGTAACAATCCATACAAAAGCTATGGCTAAAGGCGTTGAAGAAACAGAAACTGGCGTAAAAGTTAGCTTCGAAGTTAAAGGTGAAATCCAAACTGTAGAAGCAGATTACGTATTAGTAACTGTAGGTCGTCGTCCAAACACTCAAGAAATCGGTCTTGAGCAAGTTGGAGTTAAAATGACTGACCGCGGCATCATCGAAATCGATGAGCAATGTCGTACAAATGTACCAAACATCTATGCAATCGGTGATATCGTTCCTGGACCACCATTAGCTCACAAAGCTTCTTACGAAGGTAAGGTAGCTGTAGAAGCAATTAGTGGCCATGCGTCAGCTATCGATTACATCGGAATTCCTGCAGTATGCTTCACTGATCCAGAATTAGCATCTGTTGGTTACACTAAGAAACAAGCTGAAGAAGCTGGAATGACTGTAACTGTATCTAAGTTCCCATTCGCTGCTAACGGTCGTGCATTATCATTAAATAGCACTGACGGTTTCTTACAACTTGTAACACGTAAAGAAGATGGTCTTCTTGTAGGTGCTCAAGTTGCAGGTGCAGGCGCTTCTGACATTATTTCTGAGATTGGTTTAGCTATCGAAGCTGGAATGACAGCAGAAGATATCGCTCAAACAATCCACGCTCACCCAACATTAGGTGAAATCACAATGGAAGCAGCTGAAGTTGCTCTTGGAATGCCAATTCACATTGTAAAATAATTTAAGTAATGAAAATAGCCCATCTCTTATTTAAAGAGATGGGCTATTTTTTATTTTATAATAAAAGTGGCTTGCAAGGTCTTTATACGTACTTGTCGAATGAATATATAATAATTTAATTGAATCGTTAAAACATATATAAATCCAAAAGCCATATATATGCTTTTGTGTAATATGTAATTGATTCAAACTTAATACCATATATTAATAAAATAGAGCATGTCAAAGGAGAAGGTTCCATGAGAATATTACATGTTATATTTTATCATTTTTTATTATGGAGTGGTTTTTCTGTTGTATTATCATTGTCAAATGGTGATAAGTTGCATTATAAAGTTATTCTATTTTTTGTATTTCTTTATTTAGCATATGTGATCGCATATTTTGTATTACAAATTAGAAAGCAGGCATTATTCCTTACGTGTTCAAATTGCATACTTTTCTTAATTATATTTTCTATTTTTTAAATTAACGTTTATAGAAATACATTGTTCTTCCATTAAATAATTGTAACTCTCCTTCTAATTTCTTCGCTAGAAAACGGCAAAATTCATTTGCTTTTCCTTTATCACCAAATGTTGCATTAGGTGGTAAAGAAACTTGAATATAAGTTTGTTCCTTGTCTATACCGACACCAACATAAATGGAGTCATATCGATCGTGAGTAGATTGTAGTTTGAATGTTGTTGCTGATGTATCTAAAATTTCATACGGAAAAGCGGTATTTGTATAAGCGTAATTAATTTGAACACCAGTTTTGGAAGTAACTGTTTTATAATAATGAAAAAGTTGTTTTATATCATCTATTGAAACAGATTGTTGATTGGATTTAGGTACAAGCGTAATAAAGGCATGTTGCATATAAGTTCCCCCTAACTTAGTAGAATACTCTCATTCTACATCCTACTGAATTTTTTGACAATTAAAAGGAGTATTCCTTTTTTTGTTTAATATACTAATGAAAGGTGATGTAGAAAGGTGGAAACCGATGTTTGAAAAATTGTATGATGAACATGAAAGTGTGAAGGTACGATTTTTGGGGTTTATGACACATGATACTCGTTATGATTTTGGTGTTATTTATACAAATATGTTTTTTGGAAAGCCACTTATTGTTTGCATGCAAACAGGAAGGTCTACTTTACTTGGACGAGATGATGTAGAGAATGTTCAACATTTGCAGGAAGTGTTCAAATTAGGTTCAGAAGAGGAAGCAGCTGAGTTAGCTCAGTTCTTCTCATTTCTAGTTCCATCTACATCTTTGCATGCGGAATACGAAGAATAAATAATGTAAAACAGTCGTACGTATAAATATGGCTGTTTTTTTGTTTGAATATCGCATACTAATTTAAAATTAAAATATTTAATGTGTTATACTAAAAACCTATTGACGTAAAAAGTATAACATATTAAAATAAAGACAGAAAGTTAAGCGGTTACAAAAAGTTTTTGGGATTATAAACTTAGGGGGAAATGAAAAATGGGAACAATCGTATGTCAAGATTGTGAAGGTACAATTGCACACTTCGAGGATGAGAAAGTAACGGTACTTTACGGGAAATGTGGATCTTGCGGATGTGATCACACAGAGCATACAAAAGCCCAATAATTGATAGGAAATGGACAGCTGAAAGTTTTTAGGACCATAAACTTAGGGGGAAATGAAAAATGGGAACAATCGTATGCCAAGTATGTGAAGGAACAATCGGACATTTTGAAGATGAAAAA
>NZ_JAKUFR010000171.1:0-4007 GCF_022663555.1 Bacillus cereus group sp. BfR-BA-01381 | reverse complement strand
TAAGCTAATGCCTTTTCTTTGTGATTAACATGATTTTCGAGAACTTTTACATGAGAATTGTATGAAGAAGCACTCTTATGGTGCGCTTATAAGCGTGCTTTTTCTTTTGTTATGTTTATATTTATAATAATACTAGATGCCTTTCCCTAATAGGCGACTATCTTTCTTTATATATATAGATAGTTTGAAATGGAATAAAAATAATTCCTATATGTAAAGGATAATGTGATTAGTATAGGAAGACAATAGAGCTTAAAGGAAATTCATGTAAAATTCAGATGAACTTCACACGAACTTCATATTGGAAACTAAATATAATTATAATAGGTTATTATAATGTTTATTTGTGATTTTTCATAAAATTAAAAGTTTGAATTTAGGAGAGAGGAATCAAACCTAAATTCAAACTTTAGTGAAATAATTAGTGGAAGTTACGTTTAGTTTTCGCTAATGGATGCATTTGTAAGTTCAGCAGGAGTGCCTGTTCCTGCTCCTCCGATTGTAATCGATCCACCAGGAGGAATTTGACCATTCCATCCTGCATTCGTAATTACGTAATGATTATTTATTTTACTACTAATTTTAGAATCCCAAACTTGTGTTAAATTGCCGTTATAATCAAATTCTAATTTCCAGTTTTTAATAGGGGTCGTTCCACTATTTTTAATTACAATCGAGAAGTTGTAACCACTTCCCCAATTTGAAGTGACTGAAAAGGTAGCATTGTTATTTCCACCAGGAGGTGTTGTGCTAGCATCGTCTGTTTTTACAATAATAGAAGTAGGCTGTGATTTATTCCCAGCGGCATCTTTTGCTATTATTGAAAATTTGTATTCTGTATTAGATTTTAAGTTTTTAATTGTAATGCTATTTGTTGTTGTACTCCATTTCTCTTCCCCAGCAGTAATTTCATATTCCGTAACTCCTACGTTATCAGTAGATGCAGTCCAGTTTAATTGAACTGAGTTTGAATTTTTATTTGTAACAGCAATATTTTTTACGTTTGTTGGTGGCTCAGTATCTTTTTGAGTAATAGGTCCACCTAGTAATTCTTTTACTAACGTATCAAGTAATTTTGGCCCACTACAACTATATTTTGGACTTGTACGGCAATCTCCGCTAAGCTCCCAAAACATTGCGCCACTTAAACCTTTTGTTTTTATATAGTCTGTTTTATATTTCATAGATTCATTATCATCGTAGCTAATAAATGTACCTGTAGTCGCATTATATAAATAAGGTACTTTCGCTATATCGTTCCATCCGCGAACAAAACCATTTTTATTAACATAATTAGCCGCTAAATCACCATAATCGTATACACCTGTATCACCGGTAGAATAATCATCCCAAGTACCTTTAGAAGCGAGTTTTCCATCACTACCTGGCTTACAAGGTTGGTATTGGCCGTTATTTTCTTTTCCGCAACTTTTCCATCCACGTCCGTAAAAAGGTACACCTAATACGAGTTTATCTGCTGGAACCCCTTCATTTGTATAAATGTCTATCGCACCATCTACGTAAAATTTCGTATCCGCTGCTGGGTCATTTGGATCTTTGTATAGAGCTGCATTATGGTTAGAAGTAGCTTCCCATCCACCATGGAAATCATATGTCATAATATTAATCCAATCCAGTATTTGAGAGATTTTCTTTAGCTCTGTATGATCGGCATAACGTTGGCTTGCACCTGATGCGATTGTTAGTAAATATTGTTTGCCATCTTCTGCACCAGCTTTCGTTAATGCATTTCGAACTTCTTGAAGGAGTAGGGTGAAGTTTTGCTTATCTTCAGGACGATAACTACCACCAGGAATCGTTTCTACGCCCGGATATTCCCAATCTAAATCAACGCCGTCAAATCCATATTCGCGTAGGAAATCGACTGTAGATTCAGCGAATACTTTTCTTGTTTTTTCATCAGCGGCCATGTCAGAAAAGCGGTTAGACCAAGTCCAGCCACCAACAGAAATAATTGTTTTTAAGTGAGGATACTTAGCTTTTAATCGTTTCAGTTCGCCGAAATTTCCGCAGCGTGCGTATTTATCACAATCTTCCCAAGTTGTACCTGAGCCAGGATAAGATTTTGTGACATCGGCCCATGGTTCACCGAGTACGAGAGTACCATTAGGGACTTCTTTATTTTGCAGTGGTACACCAGATTCTTTACAGTTCCACGTTTGTTTATTTGGATTATCGGGGTGAGTAGAAGGGTTTCCATGTTTTCCATTCCAGCAAATATCAGCGAAAGCGTAGTTTAAATGAGTTAGCTTTGATGCATCAATGTCTGCAACTTGATAATTACGTCCGTAAATGCCCCATGAAGGAAAATACCCAACAACTTTTTGACCTTGCTTTGGTGAATCTGCTAATGCGAAATTTGGAGTAATAAAGTTTGTGAGAAAAAGAGGTAAGAAGAGTAGTAGGGATAGTAATAGCAGTGTGAACTTTTTTGATTTCATAGTCATTTCTCCTTTCAAAATAAAAAATATATTTAAAGGCATGCGCCAATAAACCAAAATGAATCTAGACGTATGAAACGTCTAGATAGAAAATGATCAGACATCACGAAGTCTATACAAGGGAGCTGGGGGTGATTAAATCGTAGCAAATGTAAGATTTGGTGTAAACGCTTTATTGGACTCGAAAAGACTTTCTCAATATGAAGTGGCTCTAATACGGATTACACATGAAAATAAAATATTGATTAGGGGGGAAAAGGCTTCTTGTAATTAAATTTGAGAAAAAATTGTATGAAGTCAATTTGTAATAGCGTAGCGAGATGAGAAAATATCATGTAAAATAATAGTAAAAATATGTAAAGGAGCGAGTGGTGTGGATGTCTTTTTGAACATTGCTGAAGAAAAAATTCGACAAGCAATACGGAATGGAGACCTTGATCATATTCCAGGAAAAGGAAAACCACTACAATTAGAAGACCTTTCAATGGTACCTCCAGAACTTAGAATGAGTTATAAAATTTTAAAAAATGCGGGTATGATTCCACCAGAAATGGAACTACAAAAAGATATATTAAAAATAGAAGACTTAATTGCGTGCTGTTATGATGAAGCAGAGAGAAAAGAATTACAAGAAGAGTTAACAGCAAAAATGCTTCGTTTTCAGCAGGTAATGGAAAAGAGAAAGATTAAAGATAGTTCAGCTTTTCGTATGTATCAAGATAAAGTATTTCGTAAATTACGCTAAGAGAGATAAGATGAATACATTTGAAACGATAGAAGAATTAGCGACATATATTGAAGAACAACAATTAGTACTTCTGTTTATTAAAACAGAAAATTGTGGTGTTTGTGATGTTATGTTAAGGAAAGTAAATTACGTATTAGAGAATTATGATTACGTAGAGAAAATAGAGATATTGCTACAAGACATGCAAGAAATTGCGGGGCGATATGCAGTATTTACAGGGCCAACAGTTTTATTATTTTATAATGGAAAAGAGATCCTTCGTGAATCGCGCTTCATTTCACTTGAAAATCTAGAAAGAACCATTCAATTATTCGAAGATTAAGGGAGGCTTTTATATGGAATTTATTATTGTCATACTATTATTTGTTGTAGTTGGAACGATCATAACAGCAGTTCGATCGAACAAAAAGAAGGTAAATCTTACGAAACAAAATAACATTCATAATTCATCTAACAACTCATCACCATTATTTTTCTTTGCTGGATCTGATAATGATAGCTCGCATGGAGGATCACATGATTGTGGAGGATCTTTCGGTGGAGATAGCGGAGGTAGTTGCGATGGTGGCGGAGGCGGCGGTGATTGATGAGAATACGCCCTATAACGGGCGTATTTCTTTTTAAACAAACGTTTGATTAGTTGGCTTACATATGCATAACGACAGTTAAACAAACGTTTGATTAAATATTTTTAACGTACTAAGGGGAATAGAAATGAAAAGGGAACTGAAAGTGAAAAACAAGGGGAAAGTAGTGTTATTTTTATTAGCTACGGGAGGCGTATTTCTTGTTAAATT
>NZ_JAKUFR010000170.1:0-4381 GCF_022663555.1 Bacillus cereus group sp. BfR-BA-01381 | reverse complement strand
TAAATCTACATTTGAGAAAAATGTATATGTGTATTCATTTATTTTTTTGTCTCCGCCACTCCCGCTGCCATTTAACAGTTTTCCATTTATATAAATATCAGGGCTAGGATAAGCTTCCTCTAAATTGACCCGACTAGACTTAAACGTACTATTAACAATAATCTGTCCCTCATCTATCATCACTTCGTCTAATCGTACTTCTACACCGTTATCATAAACCGTTTGTCCTATTGTTGTTTTATATTCTTTTAAAGGTTCTCCTCTACTGTTCACATAGTCTTCCATTTTACTTCCGATTAACGGTATATCTGCAATCATCCTTCTCATATCTACAGTCATCATCATAATAAATAATGCCGCGGCCGTTGTTACAATAGCTACATTCCGTTTCGTATGGGCTTTGTTCTTGTTTATTTTTTTGTGAATTCGCTTTTTTATTTTCTTTTTCTCTACGTGCGTTAAGTTAATCTCTTCATATTCATTCTCATCCATTTTTATATCATTTAACATTTCATATGGATCTTTCATTTCCTTCACCTCTTTTCTTATTTATTTCATCCGGTTATGTAAAAATAATGCCCTTAACTTCTTTCGACCTCTTGATAGACGATTGTATATAAAAGAAGTTTTCACCCCCATTTTCTCCGCAATATCTTCTACACTATTCTCTTCCACGTAATGCTTCATAAAGATTTCTTTATCGTTCTTCTTTAAATGATTTAATATATGTTCCATATCATTACTAATCTCTTTTTTAGTAGTATCGGTATGTACCGCTATTTCATCTATTTGATCTATTCCTTTTTCATTTACTGTCTTCGTATATTTTCTCGCATAATCGATAGATTTATATTTTGTAATAGCTGCAATCCAATTTTTTAGCGTATTTTTCTCTTCATCATACTTTTCAATATGATTCCAAATTGCCAATAACACATCATCCATACATTCCTCTTGCACATCTTCAAACGAAGCTAAATGCTTCTGAATAATACTTTTTATAAGTCCGCCGTATTGGTCAATAATAAAATATAATGCTTTTTCATTCCTTTTCCTTAGCTGATTTACAACATTTTCTTCTGTAATTTTCATACGTCTCCTCCCCTCTCTCATGCTCTACATCTATTAATTCGTATCGGTACTACTCATTTCTATCAATTTATACATATTTATTAATAATATCCAAAATAAACCTCATGTAGTAAAATATAACTGATTACACAGAAGGAGATTATATATGTTGAGCTTACTTTGGGTTGTTTATATGCCACTTCTTGTTTTATGCGGATTTTTCGGTGGTATTTTTTTAATTGTTACTAGCGTGAAACACCGTAAATTATTTGTTGGTTTAATGGGGCTACTTAGCTTTTCCTTTGTCACACTACCTTTTGTTTTTTGGGGCATGGGAGTGGAGAGCAATACAATCATCCCTATTTCAACTACTTTATATTGGATAC
The DNA here is from genome assembly GCF_022663555.1 of Bacillus cereus group sp. BfR-BA-01381. Taxonomy (NCBI): domain Bacteria; kingdom Bacillati; phylum Bacillota; class Bacilli; order Caryophanales; family Bacillaceae; genus Bacillus; species Bacillus cereus group sp. BfR-BA-01381. Next base: position 2,924 of record NZ_JAKUFR010000170.1, on the reverse strand, counting down.
TGTTTTCTTTAACTGGATTATTAGCAGGGATAAGTGGATTACAAGCCAAAATTAAAAGTATACGTAATATGGGATTCATTATTTTTACCGCTGGAATATTAGGGGTTATTTTCTGGTTGCTCATGTCTGTAGGTGATTCATTCTATATATAACATTTTTTGAAACCCAAAAATCGGAGGTAATACAGAAGTGTTCGAAATATTAACTTGGATGATTTTAGCTCTTACTTTCATGTTATGCGAATTCATCGTCGGCATTTTTTTAATTATTGCTGGCATGAAATATCGTAAATTACTTACTATTATAGCTGGTTTCATTAGCATATTACTTATCGTTGTTCCTATCTTTTGTATAGGTTCTGGAATAGATTTAGAGGGGATGGTTCCAATTTCGGGAACTTTATATTGGTGCTTCTTCTCTTTAGCTGGACTATTAGCTATTATAAGCGGCAGACACATATCGAGTATTCGTTCTATGGGGACGATTTTGTTTATAGCAGGGCTTTGCTCCGTAGCTGGTTATCAGCTTTTATATGTAACTGCATAAACAACACAAAAAAAGCAGGGAAATTAATTCCCTGCTTTTCTATTTGGTTTATTGCCTGATTGCAAGAAGAACGATAACACCCATGCAACACCTGCTAATATTGTTGCAATTAAGAATGCATCGTTAATACCGTTAATTGCAGATAGCTTTGAAATTTGTCCATATAATAGTTGTGTACTCATCGCATCTCCTGCTTGCGCTGATCCAGCTAAGGCCGCTAAGCTTTGCCCCATGCCATGTACTTTATCAACTAAAATTGGGTTTGACGTTGTTAACATGTTACCGTAATCTGCTACGTGAGCAGTTGTTTGTTGCGTCATAAGTGTGATTAAAATCGCTGTTCCGATTGAACCAGCTACTTGCCTTGATGTATTTTGCGTTGCTGTACCGTGAGAAATTAATTTCATCGGCAGTGCATTCATACCAGCTGTCATAATTGGCATCATAATGAATGACATACCAATTGAACGTATAATATAGTCCGTCATAATCACGCTATATGGTGTATCCATTGATAACTTGGTAAATTCATATGTCGCAAACGTTGTAATAGCTAATCCAACAATCGCTAACGGACGAATTCCATATTTATCAAATAGTTTACCTGCAATAGGTCCCATGATTCCCATAATTAATGAACCTGGAAGTAATAATAAACCTGATTCAATTGGTGTGAAGCCACGAATGTTTTGCAGATATACTGGAAGTAATAACATACCTCCGAATAATGCCATCGTAACGATTGCGTTAATTAATAAAGTGAAAGTAAATACTGGATATTTAAATACTTGTAAATCAAGCATTTTATTGTCTGTTGTCAACTCTCTCCAAATAAATAACGCTAAACCAATTACACCGATAACAAGTGAAATAACAACTTCGGCACTAGTCCAACTATTATTTCCAGCTTCACTAAATCCGTACAGCAAGCTTCCTAGTCCAATACTTGAACTAATAACACCAAATACATCTAATTTCGTTTTAGATACTGGCTGAGCTAGTGTAAAGAATTTTAAAGATAGGAAGGTAATAATTAAACCGATAATAAACATCGCATAGAACATTAAGTTCCAGCTATAGTTTTCAATTACCCAACCTGTTACAGTTGGTCCGATAGCTGGAGCTAAAATCATCGCTACACCTAGTAATCCCATCGCTGCTCCGCGCTTATGAGGTGGGAATAATGTCATGAAGATATTCATACCAACCGGCATTAAAATACCTGCACCGACCGCTTGAATAATACGACCTGTCATCATCATTGTAAAGTTTCCTGATGTAGCACAAATGATAGATCCTACAGTAAAGAATAACATTGCTGCTACGAATAATTTACGATACGTAAATCGTGAAACTAAAAAGGCACTAATCGGTACTAAAATACCATTTACAAGCATGAATCCTGTAATTAACCATTGTGCTGTTGAAGTTGATACGTTAAATTCATTCATTAACGGTGGCAATGCAACGTTAATAATTGTTTGGTTTAAAATAGAAACGAACATACCGAGAATTAATACTGTTACAACTGCTTTTACATTTACATTCTCTATAGGCATAGACGTTTGTTTTTTCGGCATTTCTTTTTCTTGTTTTACTTCTTCTTGCTTGCTTGTTTCTAACTCAACTACATTAGAAGTTTCCGGTTCTTGCTTGTGTTCAATTTCTTTCTCTTCTGTTTCAACTTTACTTACTTCTATTTTACTTACGGCTGGGACTTGTTCTTCTCCCACGTTCGTTTTTTTCTTTCGTAAAAGACGATTTACAAGGAAGAAGACGATTATACAAAATAGTGCATATCCTGCAATTGCAATTGAGGACATCTCATCTCCCCCTTACTTATGAATACGAACTGACACATTCATTCCAGGAACAATATTTACTGATTTACTATGATCTAAAGAAATTTTAACTGGTACAACTTGCTTTACTTTCGTATAGTTCGCTGTTGCGTTACTTGATGGTAACATTGAGAATGTGTTCGCTGTTGTTAAGCCAACTTGTTCTACTTTTCCTGTTAACGTTGTATCTGGGTATGCATCTACATATACATCTACTGTTTGGCCTTTTTGAACATCATCAATTACTGTTTCTTCAATATTTGCTGTTACCCATAAATTGTTCATATCAAATGCATAAGCAATCGGGCTACCTGCTCCAACGAAAGCATTTGTTGTTGCGTTTGATTGTACAACTGTTGCGTTTTGTGGAATTGTTACATCTACTGTTTGTTCTCCATTCGCTGCTGCTACAGTAACAGCACCTAATTTATCGTTCTCATTGTAGTTCTTACCTACTTCAGCTTTCCAGTCAGTTAGTTTACCTGCTACTGGTGAGGCAATCGGAATTACCTTTCCGTCAACCTTTGCATTGTCTGT
>NZ_JAKUFR010000169.1:0-4426 GCF_022663555.1 Bacillus cereus group sp. BfR-BA-01381 | reverse complement strand
ATATTGGGATTTGAATTGATTTAATTCTTCGTAAAGAGACTCTGAGACACCGTATATATTGATATTTGTTTGACCATTAATTTGAATTGAAGTTAAACTATTAACTTTAGTTACTTTCGCAGTTTGTGTTGTCGCGAACACAATATCCACACTCATAAGATTAATAAAAATATAAAAGAATAAAATTAATAAACAATGTTTCTTTATATTACTCTCCCCCAGTTCATACAAGTATTTAATTCTTAATTTGAACTTCCTATTCTAATTAAGAGTATTAATTAGTGCCCTAAGTTTCAGAAAGATAACTAGAAATAAATATAATTTTCATACATCACTATTTTCACTCTTTAATAAACTAAAATATCCGTTCACTTATTTTAATTATAAGAAAACGGATATTAGACTTCATATTTAAACAAACTCATTGCTCGCTGACATTAAAATACCAACTTCAAAAGGTGAAATTATGTCTAATTATGTATCTCTATGTTCTCTATTTTTACCTTTGGAAACTCTAATCTAATAGGTTGATTATAATCCAATGCAGTCATATTTCTAACTATATTAATCATATGGTAACGGCAAATCTCCATAATTACTTTCTCTAAATGAATTTGGAATTCATTCATAAACCTCTCGTTATCAGATAGATTAGAAGGGAATTCTTTTTCAGTTTCTAGTGTGAAATTAAATTTCATCGAAACATCTACAGATTTAAGTATAATTTCCTCATCATCAAAGTAATCTTGGTAAGGATATTCTGTCAAATCAATAATTTCTCTAACTCTGGTATCCATAATAATAAACATTTCTTTTAAATCTTTATGAATAGCTATTTTTATAGAGTTTTGATCATTTACTTGAGTAACTAAGTCAAATTCATTAATATCTTTATTTTCTTTTGAAAGTTTATTTGCTAAAAATGGCAATATATTCTCGTCAAATTTGTAGTTTAAATCTGTAATAATATAATTTTCTAATTGAATTTCAAAATTAAAATTTCTCACCATCTAACCTCTTTTACATTAAATTTATCTTTTTCATTATGTCCTCTATTAAATTCACCCATACCAGTCTTCTTCAATTCTTGAGATTTTCCCAAATACTCATATACTTTTTGAAATTCTGAGCTAATTTCATTCATCAATAATCTTTTCCTAACAATTTCTTCATATTTAACCACTTTTTTTGGTTCAATTAGCTCCCAATGAAAATTAGTCATTTTATATTCGATGGTTCTCTCTCTATTCAACTTTAAAAGCTGTACGTATCTCTTGGCTTCATTTAGATTCAACTTATTTACTGTGTGGCGAGTTACGTAAAAATCTTCTTCGGGTAATAAATCTTCAACTAAATAATCGTCGTCATGGAATTCATTTAAGGTTGGAATTTCATCGCAACTGGAGCCTAAAGTTAATTTTGAATTGAATATCTTACGTTCCTTCATTCCAAAAAATGTACAATATGAATCGTACTCCCTATCAAACACCTCAAATAAACTGATTTTTGAATCTGCCAATTGTTCTAAAATTGAATAATCAGGAACTTTGGTAGAAATAATGTTTAACTCCCTTTCAAATTCATCACAAGTTAATACGTATGATAAATATATTTCATCATTTTTTTCATAGGAAAATATCATTGGAAAAATAACATCTAAGTAAACTACAAGGTTTTTCAATTTATTTTCTTGTTTATTTAAAAAAGAATTAAACACCCTACTTTTCTGTAAATATAACCTTTCATCATTTAGTTTCATTTAATAACGCCTCTCTCCTCCTAGACTTTTTCTTTTTAGGTCGCTTATTAAAAATCTCTTCATCAACTAATTGAAACTGATTTGCAACATCTTGAAAATCAATATTTTCAATTTCTTGATTCACCTTAAAAAAGTGGACGTGGGAACTACCCGGTTCTGGAGAATCTGTTCTAAGAGTTTTATCCCATTCTAAAATCCCTTGGTTTAATTTTATTTGTCCAAATGAAACTAGATATTTATATAATGGTATTTGCGAACAAATGTCTAAACCTGACTTCAATAAAAGCTCCCTTCGTTCTGCTTCACTCATTCCTTGAATATCATCAAACTTTAAAATACCATCATAGGTTATTTCCCCAACCTGATCAAAGCGATTTTTATCAAATAAGATAAACAATGAGGTTGAACACTCTCCTCTATCATCTGGATGAACAGACTCAATTGACGAAAGTGTGTAATATCCGCTTGGACTCAATTCTTCAATCATTTCACTTGTATAAAAATCTTTTAACTGTCCTGAAAATATATGATTAACATTTTTTTCTTCTGAATTTATTGTTTGTTTAAATTCTTTCGTTTTATGAGTAGGTAAAAAAAAGAATTTATTAAGTTCCATACTTTGATATTTAGACTTTGGAAAATTTTTATTAATATCTGGCGCATATATAAAACGTATATACAAAACATTTTCTTCTTCTAAGTAAAAACAGTTTTTTTCAAACTCATTTGACTCATATACAATATATTCAAAATCAGTCTTATATATATATCTTTCTTGATCGGACTCAATTTTTCGTATATGTTTACATGCAGAATTAACTATCAAACTCCTAACACCTCAAATCCAGTTACACTACAAATTCTAATACTATTATAAACCTTCTCTTAATCTATAGATAACAATTTTTTAGCATATAATTTTCAAGATTTACATTTCAAATTACCTTTATTTATTAATACTTATATAAACAACCCACTAATGCCGTTATTACAAGTATACGTTTCTTTTCCCTAAATACAGTAAAAGGTGAGTAAGCTTACATTTATAAAAAATTAATAGATCGCAGTTGAAATTTTATCCTTAATAAGCTCAAACTCTTAACGATCCCCGAAAACCTCTGGCAGCATAATAAGAGTCTGCTCCATTGTGGTACACAAAAACATGTCCGAAGCGATAATCGCAAAATAGAGCTCCACCAAGCTCTCTAATATCTGAAGGTGTTTGTACCCAACTTGATGATTTCATATCAAAATCTCCAAGTTGTTGTAACTCTCGATATTGTTCTTCAGTTAATAGTTCAATACCCATAGCGGCTGCCACATCAATAGCGTTATTTTCTGGTTTATGCTTCTTTCTTGATTCTAACGCTTCAAGATCATAACAAAGGCTTCTACGACCTTTAGGACTCTCCTTTGAACAATCATAGAAAGTATACTCGTCCTTCTCTTTGTCATATCCAACAACATCCGGCTCACCGCCTGTTACTTCCATTTCATTAAGTGACCATAATTTTTCAGCATTAGCTTCTATCTTCGCTTCAACTTTAGCCCATTCAAGACCTTCATGGCGGTTCATGTTTTTCTCAAAACGAGCTTGTAATACTTTTATTAGTTCTTCACGTTGTTCTACAGATAACTCATTTTTATTCGCTGTCATATTCGTCCTCCGAATTACGTTTCTTTATACTCACTTAAATCTCTTCAATAATAGTTTAGTTTACAACAAATTATATAATTTGTTGAATCTCTTTTTCAACAATCTGACCCGATTACCCAACGGAAAATCCCTGCGCGGATATCTATTATATAGTTCTAAAATCTTTCATACTTTCCCCAAGTATATAGTGTGAAAACCACATCAAATTCTGCTTCATAATAGCTACATTCATTCCTGGCTGATCAGGACTATATGCCATTCCTTTAAATATCATTAATTCTGTATCAACTTCCATATCTCTTAATCCTTGATGTAGCTCATATGCATTTGTAATTGGTATTCTTGCATCCTTTTCTCCATGTTGAATTAACGTAGGCGTACAGGCTGATTTAATATATGTCATTGGTGATGTTTTCCTATATATATCTGGATCATTCCATGGAGTATTTCCTAAATACATTCTAATAAAGTAAGGGATATCTGTATTTACATAATGGGTACTCCAGTTCGTAATTCCTCCCCCAACTGAAATAGCTTTAAATCTACTACTAAATGTAGAACAGAAAGCTGATATATATCCTCCGTTACTCCATCCCATAACTCCTACTCTATCTTTATCTACAATCCCTTTTTCAACTAGTTCATCCACTCCAGATATAACATCATCGTAATCAGCAAGTCCTTGTTTTCTGTAGTTCGCTTTTAAAAATTCATTACCATAACCAGAACTTCCTCTATAGTTTGGCTCTAAAACGATAAAGCCTTTTTCAACAAACTGTTCAATCGGATATTTCTCATTGAAGCAGTCTGAAAATATCGGAAAGGATGCCCAAGCCGGACCTCCGTGAATTACTACTAATAAAGGATATTTTTTATTTGTATCAAACTCTACTGGTGTTGATAAAACACCCTCTATTTTAAGACCATCACTACTTTGCCATGAGATGATTTCCCTGTTGCTTTTAAGCTTGTCTTCGAAAAAGCTATTTTCATTCGTTATTTTTTTATCA
>NZ_JAKUFR010000168.1:0-4614 GCF_022663555.1 Bacillus cereus group sp. BfR-BA-01381 | reverse complement strand
TTTAATTTATTTAAATAAAATTTAATAATAAGTAAGGAGATTTTATTATGGAAAATATAGATATTGGTAAAAAAATTGAAAAACAAAGAAAAGAAAAAGGCTTAACGAGTAAAGACCTAGCAAAGATGGCTGATATTACACCATCTATGTTAAGTCAAATTGAACGTGGATCTGCTAACCCTTCTATCCAAACATTAAAAGTACTCGCTAAAGCGTTAGATGTTCCAACATTTAGCTTTTTACTTGAAGATACAAATACAGACGATTTAATTGTACGCTCTCATAAACGTAAAAAAATGATTATCGATAATTTATCATATGAAATGCTATCACCTGATTTCACAGGCAATTTAGCAACAGCGATTATGACTGTCCCGCCGAATACAGCTTCATCAGAAAATGTACTAGAACATAAAGGGGAAGAATTAGCATTTGTATTAGACGGGAAAATCACATTACATTTAAATGAAGAAGAATACATATTAGAAACGGGTGATAGCGTAAAAATACCCGCTTATTTAAAACATAAATGGGTAAATCAATTTGAGAAAAATGCGATTGTTTTATTTTCTGTTACTCCACCGATTTTTTAATAGATGTAATAAAAATAGCCATGTGCGGATTCCTCCATACATGGCTATTTTTATTTTTTCGGCACGAACAAAATCCCTAAACTCAGAACACAAAAACTGAGTATTTGCTGCATCGATAAACCAAATAAAATCGAATTCTGTTCACTAATAAGCGAAAGAATAATATGAGCAACACCCTCAACTATTAGAAAAACACTTATGTTCTTTCCATTTCCGAGCCTTTCACTTTTCATCCATAATAAGCCCAATAGACATAGGGCAAGGATGATCTCGTATACAAAAACGGGGTGATATAAAAATTTAGATTCATATACTTTCACACCCCAAGGCAGTGTCGTTTGTACTCCTATTTTGTGGTGGAATAGAAAATAGAAAACAATACTCATACATAGTCCAATAGGCAATGTATCAAGTAAAATGCGAAGTGAAAATTGCTCCTTTTTACTTTTCCAAACAATGTATACACTTGCAATTATGCATCCTACTATAATATGTTTCATACTTCCTATAGCTAATAATGCTTGCAGTGGCGACCTAATAGCCCATACTGGATTTAAAATTGCCGGTGCAAATTTCCATAAAAATACGATGATAAGAAAAGCATTTGTTACTGCATCCATCATTTTTTCATATGGTACACTTTCGTTCTTCATCTTTCGTTTCATCAACATAAATCCAAATAGACTTCCAATTATAAGCGATACGAGTTGTAACCTCACGATCCACTCCATTAATACAAAATCCCCTCTTTAACTCTCAATTAATTTCTTAAATTTCTCTTCTAATTGTTCTGGAGGTAATACGCCTCGTACTTGCTCTACGATAATTCCATCTTTATTAACAAAAAACGTCGTTGGTAAAGAAAATACTTTATAATCTAATCCAGCTACTCCGTCCATATCTAGTAAAACAGGAAACATAAATCCGTGACGATCCGCAAAAGCGCTCGCTTCTTGCACTGGATCTCCGATTGTTGCATTTACCGCAAAGATTTCAACATCCTTTTTATATTTATCATACATACGAACTAAGTCAGGTGCCTCCATTTCACATGGACCACACCATGATGCCCAAAAATTAATAAGATACGGTTTACCTTTTGCATCATGTAACGAATACAGCTTCCCGTCTAATCCTTTTAATGTTATGTCTGGTGCTTTAAACCCTACTTGTGGTAATACTTCTGTTTTCTGTAATTCCGCTTGTTTCGCTTTTCTTTCTTTTTCTTCTTTCTTTGCATTATAAAAATTAACTCCGGCCCAAATTAATGCTCCGGCCAGTATAATAGCAATTAGTTTCTTCACTTTTTTTCCTCCTCATTTTTAAAAACCTGTAAATCCACCGAATAGACGAATAAAGAATGCTGTAATTTTCGTCATTTGATTTGTATACAATAAAATACCTGTTACAATCATCATTCCACCGCCAATTTTCATCATGACATTGGCATATGTAACAAACCATTTTATCTTTCCAATAAAGAATGCCATCACGAAAAATGGAACCGCAAATCCAAGCGTATACGCTGTAATATAAAGAAGTGCCCCTTCAGGATTCGTCGCACCAAGCATGAGTACAGCTGAAAATATCGGTCCAACACATGGAGTCCAACCCGCTGCATATGTCATACCGACTAAAATCGAGCGAATATATCCAGTCGATTTACTTCTATACTGCACCTTTTTCTCTGCCATAAGCCACTTAGGCTGAAATAAGCCTGTCATAAACAGACCCATTAAAATAATAAAAATCCCACCAATTTGTTGAATCAATTTTTGATTAGATGAAAATGTTATTCCAATCCAACTTACCGATAAACCTAACGCATAAAATATAACCGAAAATCCGATCATAAAAAATACGGTATGTATAATCGCTGATTTTTGCATCATTCCATGATTCTCTTTTAAATCTTGAATAGACACACCTGTGATATATGATAAATAAGATGGATATAGCGGTAAAGAGCACGGTGATATAAATGACAATATCCCTGCCCCAGCAACAAGCCAAATGGTTAAATCTGCTGCATTCATTTTATTCCCCCTAAAACACTACAATGAGTAGTGTTAATTCTTAAAAAAAAGAGGCTATATGCACTCTCCAACAATCAGCACAATCGACATACAGAATAAACCTACTGTTACATATACCGAATTCGTATGTAACGGAATAGTAAGCTTAACAACTTTTTCATTTAACACTTGCTCGATTCGTAAATTTATTGCTGTTTTTGCAAATGAAGCTGTAACACATCGATTTTCCATTGTCTTTATTTTAATTAATTTTAATAATGCGCTTCCTAACTCGAATTTAGATTTCATTTTCCGCATTGCATACTTATCTGCAGCTAACTCTTGATACACATGATAGCGCTGCAATAGCCCTTTTAATATCGGGATGTATATCATTCCTTCTGCTAATAACGTAAAACAAAATAATTTTAATGGGTCTCGATTGTTTTGATGATATTCTTCATGAAAAATAATCGCATCCATTTCTTCATCTGAAAATGTTTGAAGTATCCCTTCTGACATGACAATTTTCGGACGAAATAACCCAATTGTAAATGCCGCAACTTCCGCAGTCGGCAATATATATATTTGTTTTCCTTTTCGAACGAAAGGAATAAGTACTTTTTGTAATCTTTTAGTATCGAAAAATTGTCGCCACATTCTTTTGCACACGATAAACACTGTAAGTAGTAGAAATCCAGCGATTATAATACGAATGAGCGATAATTCTTTCATATGTTTTTCTAACTGAAACAAGCAAAAATTTGAAAGAAAGAACGCCTTATTTTGAAAAAGAAATGGATATGTAACGTAATACACTAACATACTGAAAAAGAGTGTACTAACAATTCCTGCTAACAATACGATTTTACGCATTTGCCATTTCATTTCATTAATCCTCTTTTTTTAACTGACTCAATTTGTCTTCTAGCTTTTTTATTAAATTTGGATCAGCTTGCTCTAACTCATCTAGCATATGATTTACAACTAAATCTCCAAATTCCCCCATTAATTCCTGCGTCATTTTCTTCGTTTGATTGGATAAGAACTCTTCTTTTGTTTGTACAGCACGATATATGCCACTTCTTTTCACAGTCTGCTTTTCTAAGTGTAATTTCTCTACTAACCTGTTCATAACTGTCATAACGGTATTAAAATTTACAGGTGATTCTTCACTTAATTTCTGCTGTACTTCTTTAATGGTAATACCCTCGCTAGACCAAACAATCTCCATAATTTTCGCTTCAAGCGGTCCAAAGAAATGATTTAACCCTTGTTCATTTAACTTATAGTTTTGAGTAAACATCATGCGTCTCCTTTCACACTACGAATTGTAGTATAAATTAATTGAAAGGTCAAACGTAAATGATATATACGAAAATGAACTACCTATAAATACATAGGCCATTCCATTCATTTTAAACCTAATTTTTCTCCAAATGTATCAAAGAGATACTGCTCTAATATTTGTACACTAAACTTCTCATTGCGCCCTAGTGCAAATAATTCCCTATCTTTCGCTACGATCGTATCTAACGGAATAACGACATTATCCACTATTTTTGTAATTTCAATGATGTTACTTTTTACATTTACCTCTGTTTTAAATTCAATGTTTTCTAATACGATATGCGAGCGTCTTCCTGATGCAAAAAAAGTAAAGTTAGGATTTTTATAAATACCAATTTCACTCTCTAGTGGATATAAATATTGAAAAATGATATCTCTATGTCCATCTTTTATTATTTTTTCATCCTTCTCATCATCCAAGTATTCTTTCACCTTCGTTGTAAATTCAAATCGAAAATCCACTTTTTTCACGCTCCCTCTTTGTATTTTTATATTAAATAAATATATTGAAATAATTTTACCATATTGTAATACAACTTCCTATTAAAAGTAAAAACTCATTTGTAAAATCTCTATTATTTCCAGTTCTTTTTTAAAGGATAGGCATTCATTCAATATGAATTCATGCTTCGTTATATCTATTTAAACATATTGTT
>NZ_JAKUFR010000167.1:0-4621 GCF_022663555.1 Bacillus cereus group sp. BfR-BA-01381 | reverse complement strand
CGGTTACTTCACCCTTTTTAATTTCTTCCCAGGTGTCTGCATCATCAACACGAACAGTCATAAGCCACGTTCCAGCTTTTACTTCTTGTTCGCCTACCGTCATATCACTTTTAGCAATCCAGTTTTCAACAACTGTCCCTTTACCAGCAATTTCATCATGTTGCTTATCGATGTGTTGGTAATTTTCCATAAAAGTATATGCAGCCTTTTCAATTTCCTCTGCGGTCATTGTATCCCCGTGTGAATCTTCAACATCTGGTTCATATACCACACCTGTAACAAGCTGCTTCTCTTCCTCTGTTTTAAGGATTGGAACTTGTTTTGATATATTCGGTTGTTTAGTAGTTGCGCTCTTCATAATGGCAAATTGACGACCGTTAGCGCCCTTTGTAACCAATGAAATATAACTGATATTGGCGTTTTTTAGTTCGTATCCCATCGTTTTACCTCCTTCCCTATAAATATTGGGGTTCCACTGTCAAAACGCATAGCAGCCAATTAAAGCCGTATACGTTTTGACGATGAAACCCCAATCAAATAGGTGTATTTTATTACTCTTCTGAAATCATAGTGCAGCGGCAATGAGGGTGAGCTGGTGGACACATCTTTCCATTACTAAATAGATCATCAATATCTACCGTTTCACCATGTAAACCACCACATTCTTTACAAACACGCTCATCATTTCCGGTAAGCCATGTTTTCTTGCTTCTATTTGCACCTTTATAAGCAATTAAGTTTCCGTAATTCATTGCATATGTTGTTTCTGTACGTGCAATCATCATTGCTCTGTAGTTGCTTGCTTCTGACATTACATCTGCAATAGAAACACTTAACGCATCGACTCCCATTCCCTCACTAAGATTTTTTAACATTGTCTCTCTTAATCTATCTTTAGTGGTTTCATGGATTCCTTTTGCTAATTCAAAAGCATAAGCAGCTACCCATTTTGCAGCAATGTCACCAATTGGATCTAATACCATCCAAGTTAAACCGTTTGATGCAATGGCACTTTGTACAAACTCGGTTACATCATCTTGCAGAGTGTCTGTGACTTCATCGACAAACATTTGTCGTTCTTCATCCCAATCCACACTATCAAGAAATTCATCAACTTCCGCTTCTGCAATTACAAGATCATTCTCTTCCTCTGCTTTATTAATACGAATTACGGGAAGCAGGTTTAAGAGCCTATTTCCCTGTTCGGAAAAAAATCAGCTACCTTCTTTTGCATGACCTTTTCTACTTCTTCATGCTTTTCCCTAAATGTATTAATAGCAATTATGTTCTCTTGCTCATTGTCTGCAGATTTTGCAATAGGTTCGAATTGAGAAGCAGCCGTTCCACCTTCAAAGAATGTATCCCCATCTGCTACTGGTTCATAACCTACTACTTTACGGGATTCATTACGTGTTAATATACGTTTTTCATAACCATCAGCTGCATATTGCATATCAGCTTCACGATCATCCGTATCAATTTCGTTTAATTTGAAATACCAATCTAAACCACCTAGTATTTCAGCAAACACACGGAACAATTGATTATTCAATCGATGCTCTAAGATTTCTTGACCAGGCTCAATAATAGAACGCTTGTACATCTCGTTCATTTCTTTAGCAGTTGTTTGCCCTAATGAACCTGTCATAGCCCAACCGATACGATAAGGCGGTACACGGTGCGCTACGCATATTTCCATTGCACTATCCTGCTTATACAAACGGAAACTACCTTCTTTTACATCCGGGCTAACTTTTTCTAATCTGGCTTTAGCTCCTGGCGGTACAGGAACAACAGCTAACTTATGATGCTCTCCTTTTGTTTCTGCAGAGAAGAACGCTTTTAATTCATCTTCCGTTCCTTGATCTATTTCATCGACTCCCTCAAGGAATAGCAGAGCATCCGGAATTGTCTTTCCTGTAAAAAAGTTAATATTATAATCTCTCACCGCTTGAGAGCCTACTATTGAACCGATAGAACTAACGTAATTAGGTATCCCATAATAAGAAGAACGAGAACCGAATTTACGAATAACAATTACTTCTCCGGCTTTTTCAGTTCCGTTTTCTGCAATATCCTTCTCACCTAAAGGACGACCATCCACAAGACTATAATTATCTGGATAACCGAACTTTTTAAACCAGCGTTCTTTGTTATTTACAATTTGTGCAAAGCGTACTTTATCTTTATGAGCACGAACCGTTTGAGCTGGAATGTGATATAGTTCCGATGGTTCACCTTTGTTATTACGAACAACTTCAATAATGCCCCAGCCAACTGTTTCGTAATCGTCCCATACAGCCCTTATAATTTCAGAACTGGTCATTTCTGGATTACAATTCCGCATAAATTCCTTTAACTTTTTATATTGCTCCTGGCTTGCCGCTTCTTTCACTTCTTCAAAAGGAGCAAAGTCGAAACCGACACCTGCAATATCATCGACTTTTGCGCTAATACAAGCAGAATGAATAGGATTACTTTCCTTTATTTCCAGTAATACCGCCATATCATAAGGAGGTTTAACTAACCCCTTATCACCATATATTTGAGCAAATGGGTCAACGGTCATTTGTTTACTGTGGTCTTCCTTATTTTTCGGATCGTCTGCAGCTTTGTTAATCCCGAATACTTTTACATTCTTTATGGTTTTCTTGTCGCTCATAACGTTTGTATGTCCTCCTTTCTTCTATTAATAAGGAGCAAAAGAAATAGCCGAACAATTAATGTCCGACTACACTCTTTTAACCTTCCCACCCATAACTACTTTACGTTTACTCATATCATCCTCACATGCGTAACGGGTCATATCGATACTATGATTATCTTTATCTTGTAATCTATTTTTCGGATTACCGTCTTTATCAACTTCATAATCAATATTTTCAAATTCACCTGCAGTTTTTGGACAACGTTCGGGGTCAATTATAATTTCTTCTAAATCATCTAACCATTTTTCCCCGTATTCAACAGAACCAGGGCCTTTAACTGCTCCCTTGATTCTCTTAATACCATGATCGTTTTTCATTTCATCAATTGATTTTGGTTCAGAAGAATCCGCAATTATTTCTACATCATCCCAGCCAAGTTGCTTAATTTTTTCAGCTAACGAGCGGTTACTGATTTTAACACCATGTATTTCACCGAATATATAAAGCTTTCTGCGTGTTTTATCATAATGCATACGACCAAAAGACAGCGCGTCATTCCCATAACCCCAGTCAATCCCTTGACGTATATTATCAAATGTTTTAATTTCTTCATCTGTAATACGTCTGAATGTGAGATTACTAAATGGAACAACACCGCTGCCTGTCGGTTTCCCTTCATATTCATGTTCATATTGCTGTGGTTTAAGTCTTTTTGTTTCTTCTGCTTCTTCCACGAATTGTTTAGAAATGTGAGGATTATCATGATACGTACTATGATGTACAAATGTATTTTTCGGTTTGAATTGCGTTTCAAACTTCTTGTTAACCCAGGATTGTTTTCTCTTCGGCGGGTTATATGAATAGTACATTTTATACCGCAATCCATTCTGTAGCTCTTTACGCAAAATGGATTTCTCTATTGTAGAAACATCTTCTTCTAATTTAAATTCGGCCAATTCCTCAAACCATGCAATAGTAACTGGATACTTTGCTATCTTAATAGATTTGATTTTTGCAGGATCATCAGCACCACGAAATATAATTTTATTTCCACGCGGTTTATAGATAATTTCCATCGGACTTTCTTTAAAGCGAAATAAATGTTCTACACCTAGTATTTCTATAGCTTCTTTTATTTGCTCATAGCAGGATTCTCTTATTGTATCCTTTACTTTACGTATACAAAGAACTGTAACAGGAAACTGAATAATATCCATCACAATACAAATAGATATATCAGTAGATTTACCAGAACCACGACCGCCTTTACAAACGATTTTTAATATCGATTTACATTTACGGGCTAACCATACTTGGTGAAACGCTGGTGGAAGTATTTCAGCGATTTGCTTTTTAGACATTTAAATCACCACTGATATTGTCTACAATGACAACTGGCTCAATATTGTTATCATCATTATTAGTATTAGATTTAATTTTGTCGATTTGAACCTGTATAAATTCAAGTTTAGCGCGCCGCTCATCATCTATATTAGCTAACCTATCAAAATCCTTAATAAGAGCAGACAAAGTAGAAAGCGCCTTAGATTGAGCATTTAAGAAACTTGCTTGTTTATCCCAAGCAAATTGAATTTCCCACTCTTCTTCAAATCCACTTTCGCTGAGTTTATTCTTACGTAGCTCCTTTGTCATGTCCTTATTATCTTTAACAAACATAATACGTTGAGCATGTATGATTTGAGCGTGTTGCAGCATTATGCTTTCCCATAGAATCGATAAAGGATCATTATTAATTGCTTCCTCTAGCTCTTCTTTTAAATTATATAATTCTTGTGGCAAATACTTTCTATACAAACCATGTGTAGCAGCATTACCATTACGTAGTGGAGCAGAACCACCGGAATTACCAACAGCATTTTTATTGCCCTTTTTGGCTCCACCACGATTATTTACAGCATTCTTATTACCTTTTGGTGCTCCTGGTTTCTTTTTGGAGTACTCCGTATCTTTCT